>NZ_CAWMRY010000018.1:0-88653 GCF_963870295.1 Aeromonas sp. ANP5
CGGGACACGGACAATAAAAAAGCCAGCTGATGCTGGCTTTTTTATTGTCCGGCGCAGGCCGTTGGCAGCACACAGGGCAGGGTCTCCCCTGCCCCATCGGCTTAGCCTTCTACCTTGCCCCAGGAGTCGCGCAGGGCAACGGTGCGGTTGAACACCAGATGCTCCGGGCTGGAGAGCTTGTTGTCGGCGCAGAAATAACCTTCACGCTCGAACTGGTAAGCCTGCTCCGGCTTGGCGTTTTTGAGCGACGCCTCGACACGGGCACCCTCGATGATCACCAGGGATTCCGGGTTCAGGGCGGCTTCGAAGTCATCCTCGGCGCCCGGGTTCGGCACCTTGAACAGACGATCGTAGAGACGCACTTCGGCTGGCAGGGAGTGAGTGGCGCTGACCCAGTGGATCACCCCTTTCACCTTGCGACCATCGGCCGGATCCTTGCCCAGGGTCTCGGGGTCGTAGGAGCAGTAGATGCAGGTGACTTTGCCATCGGCATCTTTCTCGATACGCTCGGCCTTGATCACATAGGCATTGCGCAGACGTACTTCCTTGCCCAGCACCAGACGCTTGAACTGCTTGTTCGCCTCTTCTTTGAAGTCCGCTTCATCGATGAAGATCTCGCGGGTGAAATTCAGCTCGCGGGTACCCATCTCGGCATTGCTCGGGTGGGCCGGGGCAGTCAACACTTCGTCGGCAGCCAGGTTCTCGATGACCACCTTCACCGGATGCAGCACGGCCATGGCGCGCGGTGCATGCTCGTTGAGGTCTTCACGGATGCAGGCTTCCAGCATGCTCATCTCGACGATGTTGTCCTGCTTGGTGACGCCGATGCGCTTGCAGAACTCGCGGATGGAGGCCGGGGTGTAACCACGACGACGCAGACCGGAGACGGTCAGCATGCGTGGGTCATCCCAACCATCGACGTGCTTCTCGGTCACCAGCAGGTTCAGCTTGCGCTTGGACATGACGGTGTATTCGAGGTTCAGACGAGAGAACTCGTACTGACGGGGGTGGCAGTCGATGGTGATGTTATCCAGCACCCAGTCGTACAGACGACGGTTGTCCTGGAACTCCAGAGTACAGATGGAGTGGGTGATCCCTTCCAGCGCGTCCGAGATGCAGTGGGTGAAATCATACATCGGGTAGATGCACCACTTGTCACCGGTCTGGTGGTGGTGGGCAAACTTGATACGGTAAATAACCGGATCACGCATCACCATGAAGGGGGATGCCATGTCGATCTTGGCGCGCAGGCAGGCGGTGCCTTCGGCGAACTCGCCGTTCTTCATCTTGGCAAACAGCGCCAGGTTCTCTTCCACGCTGCGATCGCGGAACGGGCTGTTCTTGCCAGCTTCAGTCAGGGTGCCACGGTACTCGCGCATCTGCTCGGGCGTCAGCTCGTCCACATAGGCCAGACCCTTTTCAATCAGCTCGATGGCGTAGCCGTGCAGCTTGTCGAAATAGTCGGAGGAGTAGCAGATCTCGCCGTTCCACTGGAAGCCGAGCCACTGTACGTCCTGCTTGATGGACTCTACGTACTCGATATCTTCCTTCACCGGGTTGGTGTCATCGAAACGCAGGTTGCACTGGCCCTGATAGTCGCGGGCGATGCCGAAGTTCAGGCAGATGGACTTGGCGTGGCCGATATGGAGATAACCGTTCGGCTCGGGCGGAAAACGGGTATGCACGCTGCTGTGCTTACCGCTGGCCAGATCTTCATCAATGATCTGACGAATAAAGTTAGTTGGGCTGTTCGCCTGACTCATGGCTCACCTCAAAAAAGCGTCACTGGCGGAAGTTGTGCCGGCTGGCACCCTCATCCCCCCGCCGTCAAGCCGGGTATGATCCCTTATTACGGGCGCTGTCTCAACCTGAATTTGGCACTTCCGAGCCATTTCCCGGCCATTGCGCCGCTAAAAACGGCGTGGCTTGGCACATTGCACACCAAATGCATAAAAAAGCCCCGCACGAGGCGGGGCTGAAAGTGATGAAAAACACAAAACAGACAATTACACACAACAAAGGCTCACACGCACAGTCAACCTTTCCCAAACCCGATGCGCCATCGCCCTTGGGAAAGGCGGGTCTCGCGACCCACCTCATGTTAACGGTTGACTGCTATCAGTTCAGTTCGGTGACACGGCTGGTGCGCTTGCCATCGAAGCTGGTGGTACGCAGGTAGACCTTGCCATTCACGCTCGGCTTGGCCGCGGCGTCATAGGCACTCCAGTTGGTACCGTCCAGGCTGTACTGGATGGGCAGACCCGGCAGATCCACGTTCGCTTCCAGCACACCGTTCACTACCTTGGCACCCGGTACGGAGAGGCGGTATTCAACACCGGCCTGATCCAGTTTCGGCAGCACGCGCTGACCCAGTACGTTGGCAAACTGGTTCCACTCTTTGTTGAGGGTGGCCTTGTTGACGAACTTGGTCTCGCCGGAGAACTCGCGACCCTTCACATAGTTCAGCTCGAAGCCACCTTTGTGCCAGGCACGCTCGGCCACGGAGAAGATACGCGGGTAGACCATGTACTCGTACTGAGCATCGGTACGCACGGTTTCACTCCACTGCTGACCGGAGATCCCCTTGAACTTGACCGGATCCTGGTCACCCTTGGCCACGAAGGCGTTGCCATCGCGGTCAACCGAGGTCTCGGCGTTCTGCGGCAGGTTTTCCGGGGCGAAGGCGAACACCTTGCGCGTGTCGTTGAAACGGGTTGCCCAGTAGTAGCCACGCTCGGCCGGGTGTACTTCGTTCGGGAAGTCGAAGTAGAGGTAATCCGGGTTGGACAGCACCACTTGGTAACCCTTGTGGGCCCACTTCATCGCTTCGTTGAAGCCACCCCAGTAGAGGGTTTCCCAGAAGTTGACACGGGTGTTGTCGGTGGCGAAGTCCTTGGCACCGCTGGCGTACTTCAGACCATCTTCCCACGCCTGCAGGGTAGAGAAGCCGCGATCTTTGACCATCTGGCCCACTTCCTTGGCGAAGTAAACCGGCAGCTCGCCCACTTCCTTGATCTTGCCTTCGTCGATCATCTTCTGGCACATCGGGGACTTGCCAAACGGCTTGTCCTGCTTGCTGGAGTCGACGTTGCCTTTCCAGGCGACCAGCTCTTCTTTCTTGGTGACGGCCGGATCCTGATAGCCACCGCCCTGCATGATGTTCTTCGCCTCATCACCACCGTAGTGCCATGCGGTCAGCGGCTGACCGGCGGCCTGGTGCATCTGGGCAACTTCATCCATTACCTTGGCTACGAAGGTGGCAGCACCCGGCTGGCAAGGGTTGATGAAGGACATCTTGTCGTAGAACTGGACGGAGGTGACGTTGGAGGTGTCAGCCGGATCAGTCAGACGGAACTGGTTGGCTTCCGCTTCTTTGCCTTCCGCCATCAGACGCTTGTAGCGCGCTTCCATGGAGACCACGGCAGCACGAGCGTGGGCCGGCATGTTGATCTCGGGGATCACGGTCACACCGCGGGCCTTGGCATAACGCACCAGATCCACGTAGTCAGACTTGCTGTAGAAACCGGAACCCTGGTTGTCGCTGGTCGGGCCGGAACCCAGTTGCGGCATCAGGCACTTGGTTTCGGACTCGTCGTGGCAACGCTGGCTACCGACCTGGGTCAGCTCCGGCAGACCCGGGATCTCCAGACGCCAGCCTTCATCGTTGGTCAGGCCAAGGTGCAGCACGTTGAGCTTCATGGCAGACATCTGGTCAACCAGCTTCTTCATGGTATCCAGACTGCGGAAGTGGCGGGCCACGTCGGTCTGCATGCCACGGTATTCAAAGCGCGGCGCATCCTCGACGGTCATCGGGCTCACCAGCTTGTCATCAACACCCAGCAGGGAGATCAGGGATTGTGCACCCCAGAATGCCCCGTCGATGTCGCGACCCTGGATCACGGTGCCCTTCTGACCGATGGTCATGTCATAGCCTTCAGCCTGCTTGAGCTTGCTGCCGAGCTTGATGGTCACCGGGTAGCCGGTGTCGGAGAGGGTAACACCCAGCTTGGTCAGTTGAGCCTTCAGGGCCTCGGCGCGATCGCTCGGCAGATCCAGGGCATTGAGTTTGATGGTAGAGAAGTCAACCTGCGGGCCAGCTTTGACTACCTGCTTCATCGGGGTCGGCAGGATCTGGTTGTCAATCTTGCCAGCTGGCAGCAGGGTGCTGGTCTGGTTGGCCGCGAAACGGGTCTCGCTGTTCATCAGGATGTTCTTGTCATCCTTGGTACGCTTCCAGCCATCAGCTGGCATCGGCTTCTCGTAGGTGCTGGCATCATTGATGTTGCTCATGCTGGCCAGTACTTTCGGCTCGGCACCTTCGCTGGCGACATACCAGTTCGGCATGATGTCAGATTCGAACAGTACCCAGTATTCCACCACCAGCGGCACTTCGACCGTGGCATCCTTGGCAAAGCCCTGGAACTTCTCGGTTGGCGTCAAACGATAGAGATCGCCGGTCAGGTGAGTGATGGTGAACTGGTCGTTATCCACACGCTGGATACGACGGATGGAGGAGACGTAGATGCTCCAGTCTTTGGAGGTGACGTCAGCACCGGTATTGGTCAGGTGCAGCTTGGCAACGCCACAGCTCGCCCACTCGGAACCGAGTGCCTGGCAATCGAGGCCGGCACCGGCACCGTCGTTAGTGACCACTTCATACTTGACCACCAGGTTGTTGGCGAGGGAGTCGACCACGGCCTGCTTGGCGGCATCGGCTGCCTGGACCTGGCTGACAAAAACGGTAGACATGGCAATGGCTAACAGAGAATGTTTCAAGTTCATAACTGCTGCTCTCATTTGAAGTAAAGGTTGGATTTTCTTGGCTTTTTTATATGGGGCCCCTGATCGGGGCCCTTAGTTATGTCAACAATGGACTTAGACTTGAGGTGAGCGAGTCGCTCGATTAACGCAGGGCTTTCATCTCACCGGCGATGATTTCGGCCAATGGGCCCAGAATCACCTGCAGGTTCTGCTCACCGAGTTTGACCACACCGGCCGCACCCAGGGCTTTCAGCTTGCGCTCATCGACGATGCTGCGGTCTTTCAGAGTCAGACGCAGACGGGTGATGCAGGCATCGATGGTGACCAGGTTCTCTTGACCACCCAGCACTTCCAGGTATTGCTTGGCCAGCTCGGTACGGTTGGTAGATTGAGCGGCAGCCGGAGCAGTCTCTTCGTCATCTTCACGACCCGGGGTTTTCAGGTTCAGCTTGGCAATCACTACGCGGAACACGGTGTAGTAGAGGCCGAAGAAGACCAGACCCTGAGGGATCAGCATGTACCAGTTGGTCGCCAGCGGGTTACGGCTGGAGAGCACCATATCCACCAGACCGGCACTGAAACCGAAACCGGCCATCCACTGCATGGAGGCAGCGATGAACACGGAGATACCGGTCAGTACGGCGTGGATGACATACAGTACCGGCGCCACGAACATGAAGGAGAACTCGAGCGGCTCGGTTACACCAGTGAAGAAGGAGGCAAAGGCAGCTGCGATCATGATGGACGCAACTTTCTCTTTGTTCTCTTTCTTGGCGGAGTGGTAGATGGCCAGAGCGGCACCCGGCAGACCGAACATCATGATGGGGAAGAAGCCAGCCTGGTACATACCGACCACGCCTTTCACCTGATCCAGGCTCTTGCCAGCGGCCAGAGCGGCATCGATGGTAGCCTGACCACCCAGGAAGTTCGGGATGTCGTTGATACCGGCCACGTTGAACCAGAACACGGAGTTCAGGGCGTGGTGCAGACCGATCGGGATCAGCAGACGGTTGAAGAAGGCGTAGATACCGGCACCGGTAGAGCCCAGGCTCACGATGGACTCACCGAAGGAGACCAGACCACCGTAGATTGCCGGCCATACGGCCATCAGGATGAAGGATACGACGATCATCACCACGGAGGTTACGATCGGTACCAGACGACGACCGGAGAAGAAGGAGAGTGCCTTGTGCAGCTCGACGCTGCTGAAGCGGTTATACAGCTCAGCGGCGATAACACCACACAGGATACCCACGAACTGGTTGCTGATCTTGGCAAACGCGGCAGGAACCTGCTCCACCGGGATGCTCTTGATCTGGGCCACAGCGCCCGGGCTCAGCAGGGTGGTAACGACCAGGAAGCCGACCAGACCTGCCAGCGCAGCAGAACCGTCTTTATCCTTGGACATACCGTAAGCGACACCGACTGCGAACAGCACGGACATGTTATCGATAATGGCTGCGCCCGCTTTGATCAGGAAGGCAGCCAGCGCACTGTCACCACCCCAACCATTCGGGTCAATCCAGTAGCCAACCCCCATCAGGATCGCTGCGGCAGGCAATACCGCTACCGGCACCATCAGGGCACGGCCGATCTTTTGCAAATAACCGAGAATGTTCACGGTTCCTCTCCTTAGTTAATGTTTTTCTAGAAATTAAGTGCTTATCACGTTTGACGCATAAGCCATCAAGGCTTGATTGGCAGTCTAGGGCTTTTATTTCGCTGCGCAAATTAATAAACCGATAATCGTGATCGTTATCACCCAAACAAGATAAAGGTGGTGGATAGATGTGGCTTAGTTCGCAATCTTTATTTACGCTATAAAACAACTTGAATCCGTCTTAGCCAATTGCCACCGCCAAACCGGTCGCAACCCGACACAGAGGTATCCCATATGCGCCTGATCCCGTTGAAATCTGCCAGCCAAGTAGGCCTGTGGTCTGCTCGTTACATCGTTGACCGCATCAACGCGTTCAAGCCGACCAGCGATCGCCCTTTCGTACTGGGCCTGCCCACCGGTGGCACCCCGCTCAACACCTACAAGCGCCTGATCGAGTTGCACAAAGCCGGTGAAGTGAGCTTCCAGAACGTGGTCACCTTCAACATGGACGAGTACGTCGGCCTGCCGGAAGATCACCCGGAGAGCTACCACAGCTTCATGCACAACAACTTCTTCAGCCACATCGACATTCGTCCCGAGAACATCAACATCCTCAACGGCAATGCCGAGGATTTGGTGGCCGAGTGCAAGCGCTACGAAGACAAGATCAAGTCCTACGGCAAGATCCACCTGTTCATGGGTGGCGTGGGTAACGACGGCCACATCGCATTCAACGAGCCGGCCTCTTCCCTCTCCTCCCGCACCCGGGTCAAGACCCTGACCGAAGATACCCGTATCGCCAACTCCCGCTTCTTCGGTGGCGACATGGAGCAGGTGCCCAAACTGGCCCTGACCGTGGGTGTCGGCACCCTGATGGATGCGGAAGAGATCATGATCCTGGTCACCGGTCACGGCAAGGCACTGGCCCTGCAGGCCGCCGTGGAAGGCAGCGTCAACCACATGTGGACCATCTCCACCCTGCAACTGCATCCGAAGGGAATGATGGTGTGTGACGAGCCCTCTACCATGGAGCTCAAGGTCAAGACCGTTCGCTACTTCCAGCAACTGGAAGCCGCCAACATCGGCCGTCTGTAAGGAGTCGCCATGTACGCATTGACCAACTGCACCCTCTACACCGGCAACTGCGTGCTGACCGGCTACGGGGTGCTTATCGAGGGCGACAAGATTGTCGCCATCTCTCACCTGGCCGAACTGCCTGCGGGCATCGAGCAGATTGACCTCAAAGGCGCCAACCTGACCGCCGGTTTTATCGATGTGCAGCTCAACGGCTGTGGCGGGGTGATGTTCAACACAGACATCACGGTCGAGACCCTGGCAACCATGCAGGCGGCCAACCTCAAATCCGGTACCACCAGCTTCCTGCCGACCCTGATCACCAGTCCGGATGCGGATATGAAGCAGGCCGTTGCGGTGACCCGTGACTACATGGCTGCCAACCCCAACGAGGTGCTGGGCGTCCATCTGGAAGGGCCTTACACCAACCTCAAGCGCAAGGGGATCCACCCTGCCGCGCAAATTCGCCAGCCAGCGGACGAAATGATCGACTTCTTCTGTGCCAACGCGGATGCCATCACCAAAATCACCCTGGCTCCAGAGCGCAACGAGCCGGCCCATATCCGCCGTCTGGTGGAAGCGGGCATTCTGGTCTCGGCCGGTCACACTGCCGCCAGTTACGATCAGGCGATGGCCGGGTTCGATAACGGTATTCGCTTTGCGACCCACCTCTACAACGCCATGACTCCGACCCTCAACGGTCGCGAGCCGGGCGTCGTGGGCGCCATCTACGATCGCAAAGATGTCTATGCGGGCATCATCGTCGATGGCCACCATGTGCACTGGGCCAACGTGCGTCTGGCTCACAAGGCGCTGGGGGAGCGACTGGTGCTGGTCACCGATGCCACCGCGGCAGCCGGTGCACCGGAAGGCTTTGAGAAATTTGATTTTTGTGGCACCACCGTCTTTTTACGCGATGGTCAGTGTGTCGACGAGAATGGTACACTCGGCGGTTCCTCCCTCACCATGATTGAGGGGGTGGAAAATCTGGTCAAGCAGGTCGGATTACCGCTCGATGAAGCACTGAGAATGGCCAGCCTCTACCCCGCTCGCGCCATTGGATGGGACTCACGTCTCGGTAGTATCCAGGTCGGTAAAGTAGCCAACCTCACTGTCTTCGATCAGGACTTCACGGTCCGTGGGACCGTGGTTAACGGACACTACACACAACAGTGACATCATGACTGGCGGACAAATAGCAAACGTAGATCTTATCAAGCAGGTCAACAGTGCAGCCGTGTATCGGCTCATCGACCTGCAAGGCCCCATCTCCCGGGTCAAGATTGCCGAGTTGAGTCAGCTGGCCCCGGCCAGCGTGACCAAAATAACCCGGCAACTGATCGAGCATGGCCTGATCAAGGAGACCTCTCCGCAAGCCTCAACCGGCGGGCGGCGTGCCATCTCCCTGACCACCATCAAACATCGCTTTCAGTTTGTCTCTGCCAAGCTGGGCCGCGGCTACCTGCAACTGAGTCTCTATGACCTCGATGGCAAGGAGCTCGACCAGCACGTCATTCAGGTGACCGAGATCGACCAGCAACCCGTGGTCGACATGCTGCTGCGAGAGATTGGCGCCTTTATCGATGCCAACCGCGAACGTTGTCGCAACCTCATCAGCATCGCGCTGACCATGCCGGGTCTGGTCAACCCGGAATCCGGCATGGTCATCTACACCCCCAAGTACCAGATCCGCAATCTGGGACTGGCGAAGCTGCTTGAGAACCACTTCAACCTCCCCTGCTACGTGGGCAACGACACCCGCTCGCTGGCGCTGGCCGAACACTTCTTCGGCGAGTCCCGCGACTGCATGGACTCCATTCTGGTGAGTGTCCACCAGGGGACGGGCTCGGGGATCATCACCAAGGGTCAGGTGTTCCTCGGTCAGAACCGCAACGTCGGCGAGATCGGCCATATTCAGGTCGAGCCGCTCGGCAAGCGCTGCCACTGTGGCAACTTCGGCTGCCTCGAAACCATCGCCTCCAACGAAGCGATCATCGACAAGGTGAAGGAGCTCATCAGCCGCGGCCACCAGAGCGCGCTGCAGGAGAAGCACATCACCATTCAGGAGGTGTGCAAGGCTGCGCTGGCAGGTGATGAACTGGCCCGCAGCGTGATCGAGAACGTGGGTGAGCATCTGGGACGGGCGGTGGCTATTACGGTCAATCTGTTCAACCCGCAAAAGGTGCTGATCGCCGGCGAAATCACCGCCGCCGAAGAGATCCTCTTCCCGGCCATCCGCCGCTGTGTCGAGCATCAATCCCTGCCGAGCTTCCACCGTGGCCTGCCCATCGTGAAAGCCCGCTTCCAGAACCAGCCGACCTATGGCGGCTTTGCACTGGTCAAGCGCGCCCTGCTGGAGGGAGATCTGCTGCAGATCATCATGGAGCAGAAGTAAGACACTGATCTTGCGAGATAACAAAACGGCAGCCAGTGGCTGCCGTTTTCTATTGTGTGCTTGCTGGCGGTTTAGCCCGCCCGACATGGCTTGAACAGATCCAGCTTGTTGTCGTAAACACTCGTCTGCACATCCATGATCCCCAGCATGGAGTGAAAGAGGTTGTCATGGGAGAAGCGCTGACTGCTCGCCTCCGCCGCCAGGCAACCCATATCCAGCTGGCGATCGGCCTGTAACTGGGGCGAGAACCAGGTCAGCAGCGGCACCCGGGTCTGATCATCCGGCGCAAACTTGTATGGCGTGCCATGCAGATAGAGCCCCATGGCCCCGAGGGATTCACCGTGATCGGAGAGATAGACCAGTCCCACATCATACTGGCTCTCCAGCGACTTGAGCTTGTCTATCAGCAGTCCCACCACCTTGTCGGTGTAGCGGATGGTGTTGTCATAGGTGTTGACCAGCTCTTCGTTGCTGCAGTTTTCAATGTCGCTACGCGGGCAGTCCGGCATAAAGACGCGCTCACTGGCAGGGTAACGACGAAAATAGGTCGGGCCATGGCTGCCCATCAGGTGAAAAGCCACCAGCTTGTTGCCCTTCATGCCGGCAATCTGCTGATCCAGCCCCTCCAGCAGCACCTCGTCATAGCAAGACTCCCCCTGACAGAGCGCAGGATAGGATTTGGGGAGGATCTCGATGGTCGGCACATTGCGGCATACCCCTTTGCAGCCGCCATCGTTCTCTTTCCACAATACCGAGACTCCGGCATGTTGCAGCACATCGAGCAGGCCGTCACGGGAGCTGGCAAGCTGGTCATCGTAGCCACGGCGCGTGAGGTTGGAGAACATGCAGGGCACCGAGACAGCGGTGGCCGTACCGCAGGAGCGCACATCTTTGAACGACACCACTCCCTGCTCTTTGGCCGTAAAGCTGTTGGTCGCCTTGCCATACCCGTTAAGGGAGTAGTTCTGGCTGCGCGCCGTCTCCCCCACCACCAGGAACATCAAAGTCGGCTTGCTTCCCCGTGCCACCACCTTGGCATCGGTCCCCAAATGCTGGTAGGGGATCGGCGTGGCAAACAGCACATCCCGCCCATATTTGTAGAGGCCGTGCACATAGTTGGCGGGCACAATCTCTTTGGCCAGCGACTTGTTGTTGCGCCCGACCGAGGCGTAATCCTGATAGTAAAGTGACGCTACGCCCCCGATAAACAGCAGAGAGATAGCCAGTGCACCAGCCCGCAACGCCAACCCCTGATACCAGCGAGCCGGATAGCGGATCCGCAGTGACCAGAGCACCAGAACAGGCAGCAGCCCGGTCAGCAGAAACCAGAGCGCAACCGAGCCATTCAAATAGGCCCCCGCCTCACCACTGTTGGTCTCCACTATGTTCTGGATCATGCCTGCATCAAAGATGACGCCGTATTTGAGCATGGCGTAGCTGACGATGGAGCCAGTCAGAATAAGCACGGTAAAAAAGGGCTTGAGCACAAACCGGAACGTGAAGGGAATAAACACGGCATTGAGCGCCGCGATCAGCACCAGCGGGATCGAGATGGCAAATCCGGCTTTGACATGGGTCAGGGCGCTGAGCACCGTATAGAAATGCAAAAAGATTGGCCAGTTCAGTACCAGGGCGAAAAAGAGCACCAGCAACAGATTGGTCTGCAGTACACCGAGGGTTACACGCATAAACAACTCCTACATACCGGCCTGCAGCGCAGCGGGCCGGCCAAGCCAACAAAAACGACGGGGCCAGCGTAGGAAGTAAAACTTAAGCGCGAATTAAGAGGAGAAGCACGGCGCTCGTGCGCCCCATCACAGCACGGGGTGCTCCGCGGCACTGAAATGGATTTTTAGTTGTCTATCCATCGGATTTTGCTAGCTTGTTGAGTAGGCATTCACGAAATGCAGGTTAACCGATGGCACTGATCCAAGCCTCCATAGAACAGTTGCGGGTAGGCCACTATATCCATCTCCCCACGGGATGGACCAACCACCCGTTTATGTTCAATACCTTCAAGATCAAGGATCAGCAGCAACTCGACATTCTTCGTCATCTTGACCTCACCC
Organism: Aeromonas sp. ANP5; assembly: GCF_963870295.1. NCBI lineage: Bacteria > Pseudomonadati > Pseudomonadota > Gammaproteobacteria > Aeromonadales > Aeromonadaceae > Aeromonas > Aeromonas sp. ANP5. The sequence continues at coordinate 11,900 of NZ_CAWMRY010000018.1, forward strand.
TGCTGATGGTCGACCCCGACAAGAGCGATCTGCCCATCGAGCCGCTGCTGCGCGGCGATATCCCGGATGCAGGGCCTGACCTTGACGAGCTGGAAGAGCTGATTGCCTCGGGCCCGCCCCCCTTTGACGAAAAAGCCTTTCGCCGCTCCATGCGCGCCGCTGACAAAGCCTTTGGCCAATCCATGAGCGAGCTGCGCGATGCACTCGGGGCGCTGAACCTCAAACCGGATGAGGGACTGGCCAACACAGCCCAGATCGTCCGCAATGCCGCCTTCACCCTCAGTCAGCATGAAGGGCCTCTCGGGCTCCACCTTATTCGCAGCCCCCACACCGATATCCTGCTGCAACACAGCCTCAATGTGGCTTTTATTGCCATGCTGATGGCCCGCGAACTCGGCATGAACCCCATCGAGATTGAGGAGACGGGACTTGCGGGACTTATCCACGACATCGGCGAACTGAAAATCCCGAGCCAGATCACCCAAAAACGGGGGGATCTCAACAAGGCCGAGCAGAACTTCCTCAATATGCATCCCCAGTACGGGCTGGAGATGCTGACCCAGCTCAACGCCTTTGAACCGAAAATCCGTCAGGTCGCCCATCTGCACCACGAGCGGCTCGACGGCAGCGGTTATCCGCTCGGGATCAAGGGCGGGGAGATCCCGCCGCTGGCGCGGTTGATCGGGCTGGTCGACTTCTACGACGAGCTGCTCCATCCCCGCAACAGCGGCAACCCGGCCGCGCCGAGTCAGGCCATCAGCCAGCTCTACAAGTTATCCCAGAAGAAGTTCGACCAGAATCTGGTCAAGTTGCTGGTCAAGGTGCTGGGGGTCTATCCGCCGGGTTCACTGGTGAAACTCTCGGACGAGAGCATTGCGCTGGTGCTCTCCACCGAGCCCACCATGCCCCTCAAACCGAAGATCCTGCCCTATATCAAGGCCCAGCGGCCTGAAGCGGTCGCCATGATCGATCTGCGGGAAGATGAACGCACCATCACTGCTTTTATCAAACAGGAAGAGCTGGATGAGGGACAACGGCAGTTCTTCAACCTGACCCGCCGCTTCTGCTACTACTTTGCATTCTGAGTTATCCCCAGAAGCTGGGGATAACTCATTGGACAAACCGGAATAATTGCTCAAACCCCCATCAGAAGGTTGCCAACTGACCATGTATAAAAAACGCCCAGCCAAGGGGCCGGGCGGAGCATGCCACCTCCGTGTGGCGTATCCAGCGGATACATTCATGCTCCATCCATCAATATCAACCCGCTGCCGCTTACACAAATATCAATTTAACATGCTGATTTAATATGGTTTTATCAACTTGTTCTGGCAAACTGGCGGCCCGTTGCGCCCAGTTGGGCCAACAGAACAAGATCCTGATCACACTTATTCACGGGCTGAACATTTTTTCAGCTGGCTTATGAGGAGCGTTTTTTATGCAGTTGGTCCTCTCCTTGCTGCAACAGATGAGCGTCAGCCTGGTGATCGCCTATCTCTTCTCGAAAAGCCCGCTGCTGCGCCCGCTCGCCAACTATTCAGTGAGGCTACCTCACAAGATACTGATATACATCATCTTTTCCAGCTTTTGTATCCTCGGCACCTATGTGGGCCTCGATATCGACGATGCCATCGCCAACACCCGGGCGGTCGGCGCCGTCTTGGGGGGATTATTGGGGGGGCCGCTGGTGGGCTTTCTGGTGGGGCTGACCGGCGGCCTGCACCGCTATACGCTGGGGGGATTTACCGATCTCGCCTGCGCCATCTCCACCACCTGCGAGGGGTTGCTCGGAGGCATAGTGCACTGGCGCCTGATGCGCTCGGGACGAACGGATGCCCTGTTTGAACCGCGTATCGCCTTCTTTACCACCCTCTACGCCGAGATCATGCAGATGGTCATCATCCTGCTGGTGGCGACCCCGTTCGACAAATCCCTGCTGCTGGTGCGCACCATCGCCACCCCGATGATTCTGGCCAACTCCTGCGGCGCGGCGCTCTTTATCAGCATGATCCGCGACCAGCAGCGGATGTATGAGAAGTTCTCCCGGGTCTTCTCCGCCAAGGCGCTCAATATCGCCAACCGCACAGTGGGGATCATGAGTCAGGGCTTTACCCCGGAGGCGAGCAACAAGATTGCCCGCATCATTCAGGAGGAGACCGGCGTGGGGGCGGTCGCCATCACGGACACCGAGCAGATCCTCGCCTTTATCGGCACCGGCGAAGATCACCATCTGCCGGGTACCCCCATTGCGTCAGCCATCACCATGCAGGCCATTGCCCAGAACAAGGTGCTGTTTGCCGATGGCAACAGCCAGCCCTATCGCTGCAGCCTCTCCTCCGCATGCCAGCTGGGTTCGGTGCTGGTGATCCCGCTGCAGGGGGACAAAGGAGTGATCGGCACCATCAAGCTCTACGAGCCGAAGAAGCGGCTGTTTCTCAAGATCAACCACACCCTGGGGGAAGGGATTGCCAACCTGCTGTCACAGCAGTTGCTGGCCGGTCGGCTGGAGCAGCATCAGCGGCTGCTGGTGCAGTCCGAGTTGAAACTTATCCAGGCCCAGATCAACCCCCACTTTCTGTTCAACACCCTCAACACCATCAGTGCCATCACCCGGCGTGATCCGGACAAGGCGCGAGACCTTCTGCTGCATCTTTCGCTGTTCTTTCGCAAGAACCTCAAGCGCCAGAGTGGCCTTGCGACCCTGCAGGAGGAGCAGGAGCACTGCCAATCCTATCTGGAGATCGAGCTGGCCCGTTTTGGCGATCGGCTGACGGTGATAAACGAAATCCCGCCCCATCTGGCCACACTGCGACTGCCCAGCTTCACCCTGCAACCGTTGATCGAGAATGCCATCAAGCACGGCATCTCGACCCTGCTGGAGCAGGGGCGCATTCGCCTCTGGACCGAAGAGCATCCCGCCAGCGTCACCATCCATGTGGAAGATAATGCAGGCACCTGGCAAGCGCACCCCGCGGGCGACGGTCTGGGCATGACCATTGTCGATCGGCGACTGAAAAGCGCCTTTGGCGAGCGCTATGGCGTGACTATTGCCTGCGAGCCGGAACAGTGGACCCGGGTCTCGTTCACCATCCCCAAGGAGCAACCATGATCCGCACCCTGATAGTCGATGACGAACACTATGCCCGCGAAGAGCTGAGGCAGCAGCTGGCCTGCGATCCTGCCATCGAGATCGTGGGGGAAGCGGCCAACGCCATCGAGGCGTTACCGCTTATTCAGCGCCTCAAGCCCGATGTGGTGTTCCTCGATATCCAGATGCCCAAGCTGAGCGGCATGGAGCTGGTCGCCATGCTCGACCCCCTGCCCCGGATCGTCTTTGTCACCGCTTTTGACGAATATGCCATTCAGGCCTTTGAAGAGAACGCCTTCGACTACCTGCTCAAGCCGGTGGAGCCCGCCCGGCTCGCCAAGACCCTCGCTCGCCTCAAGCAGGATATCTCCCCGCAGCCCATCGAGCGGCTGGCCCCCACCATCGAACACATTCCGGGCTATCTGCACAATCGGGTCAGGCTGCTCCCCATCGCGCAGGTGGAGTATGCCTTCTCCGATCTGGGCGGGGTCCATGTGGCCTGTCAGGGCGAGCTGTTCCACACCCAGCTCACCCTCAAATCGCTGGAAGAAAAGAGCCCACTGCTGCGCTGCCACCGCCAATATCTGGTCTCCCCCAACGCCATCTTCGAGATCCGGTTGCTGGATAACCAGCTGGCAGAGATTGTCACCCCGAGCGGCGCCCGGGTGCCGGTCAGTCGTCGCTATCTCAAGGAGCTCAAAGATCAGCTGGGGCTGGACTGAGCCGCAGAGTGTGCGCCTGATCACAGCTGCCGACCGCTCGGCGCGCCAAAGCGCCGCTCGGGGAGTTTCACCTGCCAGTCAGGCGCAACCGTTTTAGACTCGCTCTGCACACTAAAAAATAACAATGCAGGAGCGTAGCAATGATCTGGTTCTTCCTCTGTGTCGGCTTACTTGTGGCCGGCTACTTCATATACGGCAAATTCATCGAACGGATATTCAGCCCGAAACCCGAGCTGAAAACCCCCGCCATCACCATGGCTGACGGGGTGGACTATGTCCCGATGTCGGACAAGAAAGTCTATCTGGTTCAACTGCTCAACATCGCAGGCGTTGGCCCTATCTTCGGCCCCATCCTGGGTGCCCTCTACGGCCCGGTCGCCATGCTCTGGATCGTCTTTGGCTGCATCTTCGCCGGTGCGGTACATGACTACTTCTCCGGCATGCTGTCGGTGCGCGCCAAGGGGGCCTCGGTGCCAACCGTGGTCGGTGAGCATCTGGGCACCGCCGCCAAGCACTTCATGAACCTGTTTGCCGTGGTGCTGCTGATGCTGGTGGGCGTGGTATTCGTGCTGAGCCCGGCAGGGCTGCTCGCCAACCTCACCTCCACCGATCTGGTCTACTGGATCGTGGCAATCTTTGCCTACTACATCCTCGCGACCATAGTCCCCATCGACAAGATCATCGGTCGCTTCTACCCCATCTTCGGCGCCCTGCTGGTCTTCATGTCGGTCGGCCTCATCGTTGGCCTGATCGCCTCCGGCAAAGGCTTCTACAACACCGGGATGGACTTCTCCAACCTGCACCCGACCGAACTGCCGCTCTGGCCGCTGCTCTTCATCACCATCGCCTGTGGCGCGGTATCAGGCTTCCACGCCACCCAGTCACCACTGATGGCGCGCTGCATGCAGAACGAAAAATCCGGCCGCTTCATCTTCTACGGCGCAATGATCGGTGAAGGGATCATCGCCCTTATCTGGTGCACCCTGGGTCTCTCCTTCTACGACAGCACCGAAGCGCTCAACGCTACCATGGCCAACGGCGGCCCGGCAGCCGTGGTACACGAAGTCTCCACCAGCCTGCTCGGCACAGTCGGCGGCATTCTGGCCATCCTCGGCGTGGTGATCCTGCCCATCACCTCCGGTGACACCGCGTTTCGCAGTGCTCGCCTGATCGTGGCGGACTTCCTGAAGATGACCCAGAAGCCGCTGGCCAAGCGTCTGCTGATCGCCATCCCCATGTTTATCCTTGGTTTTATCATCTCCAAGGCTGAATTCGGGGTGATCTGGCGCTACTTCGGCTGGGCCAACCAGACCACCGCCGTCATCATGCTGTGGGCTGCGGCTGCCTACCTAATCAAAGAGGGCAAGCTGCACTGGATCTGCACCATTCCCGCCATGTTCATGACTGCTGTGGTGATCACCTATCTGGCAAACGCACCCATCGGGTTCGGGCTGGAGATGGGGACCTCCACCATCATCGGCCTGACTGCAACGGCGGCCATTACCGTGGCCTTCCTGATGAAATTCCGCCAGCCGCTGGTCAGCAGTACCAGCGAAGGGTAAAAACAGCAAAAAATGCAGCGAAAGCAGCACAAAAAGGCGCCTGATGGCGCCTTTTTTAATGACAAAAAGACTAATAAGACAACTGTTGGACGGCTTCAGCTTCAATACAGCGAATAGCTTTAAGATTCCGGGCGAACTGACGATAAATGTGTGATTCTTAATTGCTTTAGTGCTTGTTGGAACCAATGATTAAGCTGTGCGTCATGCCAGTGGAGGTTATAAATGGCCCTTGATTATTTTGCCCTTGGTCTGCTCGTCTTTGTCGGGCTGGTCATTTTTTATGGAGTCATCGTTATCCACGATATTCCTTACGAGATTGCCAAACACCGGAATCACCCTCATCAGGATGCCATTCACGTGGCAGGCTGGGTCAGCCTGTTTACCCTGCATGTGCTGTGGCCCTTCCTCTGGATCTGGGCAACCATCTATCGCCCCGATCGGGGCTGGGGCTTTAGCCAGCGGCTGCAAAAAGATGAAGAGGAGCTGGCGGCCCTCAAGCAGGAGTTGGCGGATCTGAAGAGCCGTATCAACACTATCGAACAGAGTGAGCAACAGGGATAAACCATGGACCTGCTACTGATCCTGACCTACACGGCGCTGTGTGTCGCCATATTCAAAATCTTCCGCATCCCGCTCAACAAGTGGACCGTCCCCACCGCAGCACTGGGCGGCGTGCTGCTCATCGGCACCCTGATCATGCTGATGAACTACAACCACCCCTACTCCGAGATGGCGCGCAACTACTACGTCTCTACCCCCATAGTGCCGCTGGTCAAGGGCCGGGTGGTCGAGGTGCCGGTACAAGCCAACCAGCCGGTGAAAAAAGGCGACGTGCTGTTTCGCCTCGATGATGAGCCGTTCCGTCTGAAAGTGGATAGCCTCACCGCACGGGTCGAATCCAACCGCGAGCACCTCAAGTCCATCGAGGCAAGACTGCGCTCAGCCAGACTGGATCGAGATCGCGCCAGCGACCTGATGCGCCGTGGCGTGGGCAAGCAGCGCGACCTCGATGTCACCCAGGCCAACGTGGATGACATCGTGGCCCAGATTGACCAGCAGAAAGCCACCCTGAATGATCTGCAAGCCCAGCTGATGGAAGCCAAGTACCAGCAGTCACAAACCGTGGTCTATGCCCCGAGCGATGGTCATGTGGTGCAGTTGGCCTTGCGCCCCGGCATGATCGCCACCCCCTTCATGTATCGTCCGGTGATGACCTTCATCCACAAGGATGACACCGCCTACGTCGGCTGGTTCTGGCAGAACAGCATGCAGCGACTGGCGGTGGGCGATGAGGCCGAAGTGGTGATCGATGGCGTACCCGGCAAAATCTTCAAAGGCAAGGTGACCGCCGTGGTTCCGGCCATTGCCGCCGGTAACGTGCAGGCCAACGCCGGTCTGCTGGATCAGACCACGGCGGTGCGTCCGGGTCGCCTGCCGGTAGTCATCTCCATTACCGACCCCGAGTGGTCCAAGTATCAGATGATTGCCGGTGCCAGCGGGCAGGCCGCGGTCTACACCCAGTACTTCCACCATGTATCTGTGATGCGCAAAGTGCTGCTGCGCATGGCAAGCTGGATGAACTACATCTTCCCGTTCCATTGATCAGCAACCAAGCACCCTGCGGGCCGGCATCATGCCGGCCCGCTGTTTTTGTGGCAGCAAGCACCCTATAATGGCGCCACCCTGCGCCGTACCATGCCAAAACACCACGCCCCCATGTTCGTTCTCAGACCCTATCAGACCGACGCCGTCAACGCCGTGATCAGCCACTTTCGCAAACACCCGGATCCCGCCGTGGTAGTGCTGCCAACCGGTGCCGGCAAGAGTCTGGTGATCGCCGAGCTGGCCCGCAAGGCGCGCGGTCGGGTGCTGGTGCTGGCCCACGTCAAGGAGCTGGTGGAGCAGAACCACGGCAAGTACGAGGCGTGGGGGCTCAAGGCCGATATCTTCGCTGCCGGTCTGGATCGCAAGGAGGCAAGCGCCCAGGTGGTGTTCGGCTCGGTGCAGTCGGTAGCGCGCAATCTGGATGCCTTCGACAGCGCCTTCTCGCTGCTGATCATCGATGAGTGCCATCGGGTCTCGCTCGATGATGACAGCCAGTACCATCAGGTGTTAGGCCACCTTAAGGCCGCCAATCCGGCCCTCAAGATCCTCGGCCTCACCGCCACCCCCTATCGGCTGGGGCTGGGCTGGATCTACCGGCGCCACTACCACGGCATGGTCAAGAGCCACGGCGAACGGCTGTTCGGCGACTGCGTGTTCGAGCTGCCCCTGCGCTTTATGGTCAAAAACGGCTACCTGACCCCACCGCGCATGGTGGATGCCCCCATCGTTCACTACGACTTCAGCAAGCTGGTGCCGCGGGAGAATGGCCTCTTCAGCGAGGCGGACCTCAACGGCGAGCTCAAGCGCCAGCAGCGGGTCACCCCCCATATCCTGAGTCAGGTGCTGGAGTATGCCGCCGACCGGCAGGGGGTGATGATCTTCGCCGCCACCGTCGAACATGCCCGCGAAATTCACGCTCTGCTTGGCGCCAGAGGGGAGCAGGCGGCCCTTATCACCGGCGAGACGCCGGGGCCGGAGCGCGATGCCCTCATCAGCGCCTTCAAGGCGCGCGAGCTCAAGTTTCTGGTCAACGTGGCGGTGCTCACCACCGGCTTCGATGCCCCCCATGTCGATCTTATCGTGATGCTCAGACCCACCGAGTCGGTGTCGCTCTATCAGCAGATCGTCGGGCGGGGCCTGCGCCTATCACCCGGCAAGAGCGATTGTCTGGTGCTCGACTACGCCGGCAACAACTTCAACCTGTTCGCCCCCGAAGTGGGGGAACCCCGCCCCCACGCAGGTACCGAGCCGGTGCAGGTGCCCTGCCCCGCCTGCGGTTTTGCCAACACCTTCTGGGGCAAGACCGACGAGGATGGCAAGGTGATCGAGCACTACGGCCGCCGCTGTCAGGGGCTGTTCGAAGATGATGAGGGCAACCGTGAAGAGTGTGACTACCGCTTTCGCGCCAAGATCTGCCCCGGCTGCGGCGCGGAGAACGACATCGCCGCCCGCCGCTGCCAGAGCTGCGATCAGCTGCTGGTGGACCCTGACGACAAGCTCAAAGAGGCGCTCAATCTCAAAGATTGCATGGTGATCCGCTGTGCCGGGCTAACCCTCACAGAAGGGCGCGGCAAACAGGGGGAGCGGCTGGAGGTGACCTACCACGATGAGGATGGACTGATCCTCAGTGAATACTTCGGATTTCACTCCCCGGGCGCACGGCGCTTGTTTCAACAGCACTTTGTGCGTCATCATTGGCCCGCCCCGGGGCTGGAGCCCGAATTTGCCACCCTGGCGAGCGTGCTGGCCGTGCAAAGCCAGTTCCGTCATCCGGATTTTGTCATCGCCCGTAAATCGGGTCGCTTCTGGCAGATAAAAGAGAAAATTTTTGATTATGAGGGTCGCTATCGTACCGCCAACTCGATGACATGATGGCGACCGGCATACATGGCATGAATTGCATTACCCCCGTTGATCCCGCATCGGCGGGTTGAATTATCAGGGTCGGCACCACTGCCGGGCCCTTCGTCACGTTAGAGGATGTTATGCAGCGGCTGTTGATTGGTTTTTGTGCTCTCTTTTCTTCTCTGGCGGCTCATGCCGCCCCGCTGACACCCCCTCAGGGTGGCCAGTACGCCATCATGGTGCAGGGCAATAACGGCGTCGAGTTCGCCCGCCACGCCGATCAGATGATCGCCCCCGCCTCCACCATGAAGGTGCTCACCGCGCTGGCGGCCCGCCTCGAGCTGGGTGCCGACTTCCGCTTCGCCACCGATATTCAGGCCCAGCCCGGTGCCAAACAGGGTGACACCATCAACGGCGATATCTGGATCAACTTCGTCGGCGACCCCACCCTCTCCCGCATGGATCTGCTGGCCCTGTTCAAACAGCTCGGCGTCACCAGCATCAAGGGCAATGTCTACGTCAACACCGGCGCCTACAACGGCTACGAACGCGGCAACGGCTGGTCGTGGGGGGATCAGACCCTCTGCTTCGCCGCGCCCGTCTCCTCGGTCATCATCGACAAGAACTGCGCCTACGGCACCATCACTGCCACCCAGATTGGCAAACCGGCGGTGGGCAATGTAGCTACCGGCGTCCCCATCGGCATCGGTGCCGACAACGTGGAGGTGATGAGCTATGGCGACATGGCGCGCCAGTTCTGCGCACTGGAAGTGGACATGGCCAAGGGCAACTTCTACGAACTCAAGGGCTGCATTACTCCGAACAAGGAGCCGCAGGGACTGCGTTTCGCCATTCACGATGTGGAAGCCTGGGGTTGGGACAACATCCGCTGGGCGATGAACCGGGCTGGTATCAAGCATGATGGCCTGCTGCGGGTCACCCACAAGGCCCCTGAAGGGGCTGAGACCCTCGGCACCCACTACTCGGTCTCCCTGCCGGTAATGCTCGCCAAGATGCTGAAGAAATCGGACAACCTCTATGCCGATACCTTCCTCAAAACCGTGGGCCGTCACTACTACAACAAGCCGGGCAGCTATCGCAGCGGCACCATGGCGGTGCGCGCCATCCTGACCAAGAACGGCATCGATCTGGGCAACGCCACTCTGGCTGACGGCTCCGGTCTCTCCGCTCACAATCTCATCAGCGCCCGTCAGATGATGTCGGTGCTGAACTTCATCCAGAAAAATGATGCCGAACTTGGCCTGATCAAGCTGCTGCCAAGCTCCCAGGTGGATGGCACCCTGGCGTGGCGCCGCAGTGTCACCGCCCCCATGATGAAGAACAAGGTCCATGCCAAGACAGGTACCATCACCGGCACCTCCAATCTGGTGGGCTTTATCGATACGGCGGGCGGCCAGCGCAAGGCGTTCGTGATGTTCCAGCGTGGCCTGTCCCAAGATCCGGCCACCCATGAGCGCTACCGTGCCAGCAAGGCGCCGTGGCCCTGGACCGTATTCGAGAAGGGGGTGCTGGAGAGCATCTATCAGCAGCAGCCGATCCAGATCGCCGATGAGAGCTGAGCCAATAGGCCCACTCGAATCACGGTATCGATAATTTCGGCTTCAAGTCGCCACGAGGCAGGGCTATGCTGTTGCCTGCCTCATATCAACGGCCATACAAAAACGGCTTAAAAAAACGGAGAGAAAATATGTTTGCAGTGATTTTTGGTCGCCCGGGTTGCCCCTACTGTGTCCGTGCCGTACAGATCGCCGAGCAGCTGACCGAACAGCGCGATGACTTCAAATTCCGCTACGTGGATATCCATGCCGAAGGGATCACCAAAGAAGATCTGGCCAAGAGCGCCGGCAAGCCGGTCAATACCGTGCCGCAGATCTTCCTGGACGAGCAGCACATCGGTGGCTGCACCGATTTCGAAGCCTACGCCAAAGCGAATCTGGGTCTCTACCAGTAATGCCTGCGGGTCATCCCGAGTGGGTTGACCGCCAGAGCGTATAAAAAAATCCGGCGCCATCAGGCGCCGGATTTTTTTATGGGCAACACGCACACATCATCCCCGATCAGGGAGTCACAGACTGGGCGGCAAAGCGCGCAATGATGGGGTTGTGATCCGAACTGTCGGTCGCCGGTGAACTCACCTCAACCAGGTCCAGATTGCGGTAGTAGAGGTGATCCAGCGGGCGACCGAAGGCGGTGCGGCGCAGGTCAGGCACCGGCAAGGCCTCTTGCAGGCCCAGCTCGTCCACCAGTTTATTCAGCCAGAACTGGCGCTTGTCACTCCAGGTGTTGAAATCACCGGCCAGAATAACCGGCCCCTGATGACGGCGCACCAGCGCAGTCAGATCGTTGAGCTGCTCGCGGAAGGTGGCCATCCCCAGCTCGAAATTGACCGCATGGATATTAATGACCATCACGCCATCAGGATCGCCCTGCAGCGGATAGAGGCTCACCAGCCCGGATTTGGGGATGCGCAGCAAGGGCTCGGGGGAGCGCACGCCACAGACGAACGCCTGCGGGGTCTTGGCCACTGTCATCACCCCGAACGAGACGCCGCCCTGGGTGAAGGCTTGCAGCTGTTGCCACTGGAAATCACCGGCGCGCAGCCAGTCGAGCATATCGGGACGGGTGGCCGACTCTTGCAGCAGCACCAGATCCTGCCCCTTGGCATAACTGTCCATCCCTTCACGCCAGTTTTTGCGCTGGCCCTTGTAGAGATTCCACACCGTCACCCCGAATTCACGGGGCAGCGCCGTGGTCGCCAACGCTACCAGCGGCGGACGCTGGCAGTCGAGTCCCGGCACAATCCCTTGAGCTGTGACCAGATGGTTCTGATCCGGCACCTCAAAACAGCCTACCAACCCCAGGGTCAGCAGGGAGGTGCCAAGAATGCGATAACTATTTTTCATTGGCTAACAACCGCCCGCCTTTGCTTTTTGTTGCGACCATCACAAACGTCATCCACGCCGACTAAGCTGATAGTCCCTGTTCCACCCAACCAGAAGGACCTTGTCTCATGGCGAAAGAACTTCGGTACAACGTGACGTTTTATGATCAACAAGGAAATTGTCATCAAGTGGAGCTGGCCACCGTCTATCAGATAAGACGGGACCCTCAATGCGATCTCTGCCTGTTCGACACCCTGCAATATGTGGGCTCGGAAGAGATGCTGGAACGCATGATACGGCAAAAAACCGGGCTTGAGCAGGAAATATCCATCATCAATGCCCGGCTGATTTAATCAGGCACTCACCGGAACCGGACGGGATTTGCCCTGTTCGTCGATGGCGACATAGGTGAAGATCCCCTCGGTCACGCAGTAACGCTGGGCATCGTTTTCCCGCAGTACCGGCTTGACCCACACCTCCAGCTTGAGCTTCATGGAGCTGCGGCCGATCTTCATGCAGCGGCCGTAGCAGCAGACCACATCACCCACCTTGACCGGACTGTGAAAGGTCATACCTTCGACGGATACGGTACAAATACGTCCTTTTGCCAGCTCCTTGGCCATAATGCCCCCACCTATATCCATCTGGGACATGATCCAGCCACCAAAGATGTCGCCATTGGGGTTGGTATCGGCTGGCATTGCCAGGGTTCTCAGCAACAACTCCCCATCGGGGTGACGTTTTGTATCTACCATCATTACCGCCTCTCTCTCATGGATGGCGGCATGATAGGGGGCGATCACCCCCTTGGCAAACCTCAATTGCCCGAGGCGGCGAGCTCGGCAAACCAGTGGGCCGGATCGGGCCAGCGATAGTTGAATCCCATCTGCTGACAAATCAGCTGACCGTCGATGGGCTGGAATTCACCGGCAGGCTCGATAAAGACCGGCACAGGCAGCCCCTGCTGGCGCGCCGCAAAGGGGTAGAACTGCTCGCGGCGCGGATGCACCGGCGCGCTCAGGTTGAAAACATCCCCGTCCTTGCCCCGCTCCAGCAGCAAGATGCAGGCCGCCACCACATCGTCCAGATGGACCAGATTGACCGACTGGGCGCCGCCATCCAGCGTCTTGCCCGCGAGGAAACGGCCGGGATGGCGATCCGGGCCATAAAGGCCGGAGGGGCGCACTATCATCACCGTCTCGAAACCGGCTGCCAGCACCGCCTGTTCCGCCGCCAGCATCCGCTCGCCACGGGCATGGCGGGGTTGGGGTTCTTCCCCCTCCTGCTGCCCTGCGCCCCATACCGAGGTGGCGCTGACAAACAGCACTCGCCGGGTGCCGCTCGCTTTGGCCAACGCGCAGGCCTTTGCCACCGCCTGCGGATAGTCATCGGTCTTGCTGGGCGGTACGCAGATCACCAGCGATTCGCAGGGGATGGGCCACGCATCCGACATATGGGCAGAAATCGTCAGCGGATGGGCAGCGATCCCCTCCCCTTGCAGACGGGCCGCCTTCTCGGCGCTGCTGACCGTGACAGCAACCTGCTTGCCTGCCGCCAGCAGAGCCCGCGCCAGCGGCAGCCCCAGCCACCCCGCCCCCAGAATGCCAATCGTCCCGGCTATATATTGTTCTGTCATCATCCCTTCTCCTGCTTGACGCTATTTGCCCCGCAGCTTACCTGCCTTGGTAGGAAAAGTAAGCCTTGGCCTGCAGATATATAAATGCCGCCAAGGCGGCAGCATTTATAAAGCGATAAACTGTAGTGCCGATAACTAAATTAAAGCCATTACCTTAAACTCGCCTACCGTTGCATCTCATAATTTAATGCATCGAATAAATTATTAATAGGTTTACACTTAAGTGATGACTCTTCAACCTCAACATTCAAACCATATGTGTTACATAGTATCTCTACACACTTTTTAAACCATGAATCAGAGTTAGGAGAAACTACAATTTTATCTATTAATTCCTGGAGGGAGTGAAGTTTTATGTTTATTCCAGAAGTTTTATTTACCCCAACGTCATTCAAGTTAATTTCGGAATTGAATGCTACAATACGCAACTCTTTCTCAAAGCTAAATGGCAAGGCTTTTGATAGGAAAGGGTCAAGACAATCTTGACCGAACTGAGCCTTCGTGTGATCAATATAATTGACATTTTTAAGCTTTAAGTCAGAAAATGACTCATTAGAAATCATTTGCTGCTCTAGTTTCTCAATCGATGTAAAAATGCAGACTGAATTTTTCTCAGCACCATACAATTGCCACATGGCGCTACATTCAAAATGAGAATGATGCCAACAGCTTACATATATATACTCACGACACTTTGGAAAAATAGTTTGGATGTCATTTTTAAAGTACTCACCAAATGGAGTTATGAATTTTTTATTATTTAATTCCTGCATTGCCAAGTCATTGGCTCTGAGTCTGTCTTCCCACTGTGCAGGAGTCTCCCCGCATGGAGGCATAAATCTATTAACGGCTATATCAAAAGCAGGTGCGTCATTAGAATTTTTTAGATAATCACTTGCTGTCAACCCACCTTCAAGATGATCATCAAAAATCGACATTTTTGGCAAAAACAAGGTGCTATTTTGTAAAAGATATAGAAACTTAGATAAATTCATATATCGTTGAATAACGCTAACCGATCCCATTATGTCTCCACAGGCAATCAAATTAAAATTTTTAACTCTCCATAAGATACCTACGTAAAACATCCTATAGGTTCTATTTTTCATAGTCATTACAAATATATCAACTGACGATTATGAACACCACCTCAACAGCAGCTGTATTTTTTAGATATCGAGAATAGATGCCTGTAATAAGTTAATAAAAAGCGGGCCAATGGCCCGCTTGGTTATATTTTACTCACTCCATCCTCACACCGGCGGATGGAAATGGCTGGCCTCGCGGGTGGCCATCTCCTCGTAGGTGGCCCACTTCTGCCACGCCACTTTTTGCGCTACCTGCATCAGCCGCTCAGCCTCCTCCGGATGGCTCTGGGCCAGCACCCGATAACGGGTCTCCTCCTGCCGATATTCAGCAAGGGGGATGGAGGGGCGCAGGCTGTCGAGACTGAAGGGGTTCTGCCCCAAACTGCGCAATACCGGGTTGTAACGTATCAGCGGCCAGTGACCGGAGGCCACGGCCCGTTTTTGCTGGGTCAGGCCAAACTCCATATCGATGCCGTGGGCGATACAGTGGCTGTAGGCGATGATCAGCGACGGGCCCGGATAAGCCTCCGCCTCACGCAAGGCCTGCAGCGCCTGCTGCGGGTTGGCACCAAAGGCGATGCGGGCAACATAGACGTTGCCGTAGGAGATGGCCTGCAACGCCACATCCTTCTTGGCCAGCGTCTTGCCTCCCGCCGCGAACTTGGCGACGGCGCCGAGCGGGGTCGATTTCGACATCTGGCCGCCGGTGTTGGAGTAGACCTCGGTATCCATCACCAGCACGTTCACATCGCGGCCGGAGGCGAGCACATGATCGAGCCCCGCCGAACCGATGTCATAGGCCCAGCCATCGCCGCCGATGATCCAGACCGAACGGCGCACCAGCTGATCGATGAGTGACAGCAGCTCGCGGGCCTTGCCGGATTTCACCTCTTCCAGCCGCTCCCGCACTTGCGCGACCCGGGTGCGCTGGGCGCGGATCTCCGACTCCAGCCGCTGCGGGGCGTTGATAAGCGACTCGACCAGCGCCTCCCCCAGCTCCCCCTTCATCGCTTCAAGGGCCGCCACCGCCTGACCGTGATGCTGATCGGCGGTGAGACGAAAACCAAAGCCAAACTCGGCGTTGTCCTCGAACAGGGAGTTGGACCAGGCCGGCCCCTTCCCTTCCCCGTTCTTGGCCCACGGCGTGGTCGGCAGGTTGCCGCCGTAGATGGAGGAGCAACCGGTGGCGTTGGCCACCAGCATGCGATCGCCAAACAGCTGGGTCAGCAGCTTGAGGTACGGGGTCTCGCCGCAGCCGGCGCAGGCACCGGAGAACTCGAACAGGGGTTCGAGGAACTGGGCGCCGCGCACCGTGGAGAAATCCACCCGCTCGCGGGCAGGCCACGGCAGGCTCTCGAACCAGCGCAGTGCCTGTTTCTGGCCAGCCAGATGGGGGGCCTTGTCCATCATGGCGATAGCGCGATCGCCCTCGTGTTCCTCATCTGCTCCTGCCCGCACCGGACAGGCCTGCACGCATTGGCCGCAGCCGGTGCAATCCTCCGGATAGAGCTGCAAGGTGTAGCGGCTGTCGGGGAAGCCCTTGGCGGTGACGGGTACCGACTGCGCCGCCTCGGGGGCGGTCGCCAGCCAGTCCTGATGGTAGAACTTGGCCCGCAGCGCCGCGTGGGGGCAAACAAAGACGCAGTTGCCGCACTGGATGCAGATATCCGAATGCCAGATTGGGATCTCGCGGGCGATATCCCGCTTCTCGAAGCGGCTGGTGGCAGTGGGGTAAGTGCCATCCACCGGCAGCATGGAGACAGGGATCAGATCGCCACGCCCCGCCAGCATCTCGCCAGTGACCCGCTGGACAAACTCGCTGCCACCCGGTGCCAGCGGCAGCGGATAGTCGCTGACCTGCTCCTCACCGGCCGGGATGGCCACCTGATGCAGATGAGCCAGGGTGTCATCCACCGCCGCGAAGTTGCGCTCGACCACTTCGGGCCCCTTGCGGGCATAGCTCTTCTCGATGCTCTCCTTGATCAGCGCAATCGCCTCATCCCGCGGCAACACCCCGGCCAGGGCGAAGAAGCAGGTCTGCATAATGGTGTTGATGCGATTGCCCATGCCGTTTTGCTCGGCCACCCGATCCCCATCGATGCAGTAGAGCTGGATATTGAGGGCTCGGATACGGGCGCGCAGCCGCTCGGGTAGCTGGCCCCACACCTTGTCAGCCTCATAGGGGGCATTGAGCAACAGGGTTGCCCCTTCCGCAGCGTGCTCCAGCAGGTCTACCGACTCGACAAAGCCCCACTGGTGGCAGCCGATAAAGCTCGCCTGCTCGATAAGCCAGGGGGCGTCGATGGGCTCGGGGCCAAAGCGCAGGTGGGAGACAGTGCGCGAGCCCGACTTCTTGGAGTCGTAGACGAAGTAGCCCTGGGCGTGGAACCCCTCCAGCTCGCCGATGATCTTGATGCTGTTCTTGTTGGCACCGACTGTGCCGTCGGCACCGAGGCCAAAGAAGAGCGCCCGCACCCGGCTGGCTGGCTCCAGATCGCCGATGGGATGCCAGGCCAGACTGAGGCCCGACACATCATCGACGATCCCCACGGTAAAGCGGGGGCGTGGCGCATCGGATGCCAGCTCCTCGAACACAGCCGCGCACATGGCAGGGGTGAACTCTTTGGAAGAGAGGCCGTAGCGACCGCCACTGAGCCAGGGCAGCCGCTTGATAAGACCGCGCTGCAAGCCGTCGATCAGGGCGCTCTGCACATCCAGCAGCAGCGGCTCGCCACCGGCGCCCGGCTCCTTGGTGCGATCCAGCACCGCCATGCGCCGCACGCTCTGCGGCAGCGCATCGAGCAGCGCCTGTACCGGGAAGGGGCGATAGAGGCGAATGACCAGCACTCCGGTCTTGCGATCCTGCCGGTTGAGCCAATCCACTGTGGTGCGGGCGGTGGCCGCCCCCGAGCCCATCAGCACGATGACGTCGGTGGCATCGGGCGCGCCGTGATACTCCACCAGCCGATAGTGGCGGCCGGTCAGCTCGCCGAGATTGTCCATGCATTGCTGCACCCGCGCCGGTACCGCTTCGTAGAAGGGGTTGACGCTCTCGCGGGACTGGAAATAGGTATCCGGGTTCTGGGCGGTGCCGCGCATCACCGGATGATCCGGGTTGAGCGCCCGGGCACGGTGAGCCCGCACCCAGTCGTTGTCGATAAGGGCGCGAATTTCATCCCGATGCAGGGCGGTGATCTTGTTCACCTCGTGGGAGGTACGGAACCCGTCGAAGAAGTGGATAAAGGGCACCCGGCACTGCAGGGTGACGCTATGGGCGACCAAGGCCAGGTCCTGCGCCTCCTGCACCGAGCCGGAGGCGAGCATGGCAAAGCCGGTGCTGCGCGCCGCCATCACGTCCTGATGGTCGCCAAAGATCGACAGCCCCTGCGCCGCCAGCGAACGGGCCGCCACATGGAACACCGCCGAGGTCAGCTCACCGGCAATCTTGTACATGTTGGGCAGCATCAGCATCAGCCCCTGACTGGCGGTGAAGGTGGTGGCGAGCGCCCCCGCCTGCAGGGCGCCGTGTACCGTACCGGCCGCCCCTCCTTCACTCTGCATCTCTACCACTGTGGGGATGTTGCCCCACAGGTTGGTCTGTCCCTCCGCCGCCCAGGCATCGGCCAGTTCGGCCATGGTCGAGCTCGGGGTAATGGGGTAGATGGCACACACTTCACTCAGCTGGTACGCCACCCGGGCCGCGGCTTCGTTGCCGTCGACCATGATCAATTCATGTTTCATTGGGACTCCTCCGGTTGGCGCAGCTCGATGGCGTGACAAGGGCACTGGTCGTGGCAGGCACCGCAGCCGGTGCAGCGCTCGGCATCCACCTGATAGCCCTTGCCCGGCCCCAGCTTGGCGATGGCCTGCTCGGGGCAACTACCGTAGCAGCCGTCGCACTCGAAGCAGTTGCCGCAGGAGTAGCAGCGCGCCGCCTCGTAGCGAGCGGCCACCTCATCCAGCCCGCCGATGATCTCGCCAAAGTCATCACGCGCCCACGCCGGTTTGACCGGCTGGCTGCTGGCCGGGGCATGAGTCTGGAACCAGAGTTGCAACTGCTCTGGCCCCACCAGCGGGTAGGAGACCATCTTTTGGTAGTGGCGACCGCGCAGCCAGGCATCCATATGGCGCGCCGCCTTCTTGCCATGGCCGGTGGCAATGGTGACGGTGCGCTCGGAGGGCACCATGTCGCCGCCCGCAAACAGACCCGGCACATCCGTCATCAGGTTACCCGCTACCAGCACAACTCCCTCCTTGTTGACCCGCACGCCGGGGATGCTCTCCAGCACGCTCAAATCAACTTCCTGACCGAGCGCCAGGATCAGGGAGTCCGCTTCAAGGGTTTCAAACTTGCCGGTGGGCACCGGTTTACCCTCGGCATCCAGCGCCATCACCTCCACCTCGATATTGGTGTTGTCGAGCTGGCGGATGCTGCGCAGCCAGTTGATCTTGATCCCCTCCTCCTCGGCCTCGTCGGCTTCAAAGGCGTGAGCAGGCATATGGTCCCGATCGCGGCGGTAGATGATCATCGCCTCTTCTACACCGAGGCGACGGGCGGTACGGGCCGCATCCATGGCGGTGTTGCCACCCCCATAAATCGCCACCCGCCGTCCCAGTTTGGGTGGCGGTAAGCCCTGCTCTTCGGCCAGACTGGCCTGTTCAAGGAAACTCACCGCATCGAGGATCTTGCCCGCTTCCCGGGCCGGAATATCGACCCGCTTGGCCAGATGGGCGCCGATGGCCATAAAGACGGCATCAAAGCCCCCCTCGTCGCGCTCGCGCAGCACATCCTCCACCTTGTGGTTGAGGGTCAGGGTCACCCCGGCCGCCACGATGCGGGCCACCTCCCGATCCAGCACGTCGCGGGGCAGACGGTAAGCGGGAATACCGAAGCGCAGCATGCCGCCAGCAAGCGGCCCCGCTTCGCGGATCTCCACCTGATGGCCAAGCCGGTTGAGGTGCCAGGCACAGGAGAGGCCGGAGGGACCAGCGCCTATGACCAGCACCTTCTTGCCGCTGGCAGGGGCTGGTGGCGCAGACTGCCAACCACGGGCCAGCGCCTCGTCGCCGAGGAAGCGCTCGATGGCATGGATGGAGACGGATTCATCCACCTGACCGCGGTTGCAGGCGCTCTCGCAGGGGTGATAGCAGACCCGGCCATGAATGGCGGGCAAGGGGTTCTCTTCGATCAGGGTCTGCCAGGCAGCCTCAAAACGACCGGCCTGCGCCAAAGAGAGCCAGGCCTGGATATTTTCTCCGGCCGGGCAGGCGTGATTGCAGGGTGGCAGGGCCGGCCGCCAGACGGGTAGCCGGGTACGCACCGGGCCTGTTCCCGTTTTCAGGGAGAGATCCGGCAATGGGGTCATGTCCAGTTGTTTGCTCATACATTGCTTTCTTCTTTTTGTGTGACAGGCCCCACCCGATGGCGCTTGATACCGTGTAGCCGAAGCGGACGGTGGCCGGATGGGGAAGAAGCGAAAGCGTTAGAAACTGGGAACTGAGTCGATAATGGCCGCTTTTTTGTACTGATTAGCGAATCAGGATCAAAAAATGTTGCACTTTATGGTCCATAGAGACCAGAACGTGACTCAAGTAACATCTTCTCCAGCTGACCGCTGGCTTTCAGTTTGGCAAGCCCCCGATTGAAGGTTTTGATCAGCTCGTCAGCGTTGGCACGCTTGCGGCTGATCAACAGGTGACCTTCAACTTTCATCACGGGTTTTGAATGGGTTGCAAAGAGATCGACCGTGCTGGCCGGGTAGAACTGACGCAGGGAGTAGTAGCCAACATCTATGTTCTCCAGGGTCAGGTCGGCGCGGCCGGAGAGCAGCAGATCAAAGCTCTGGCGCAGCCGGGTGACGAACTGCACCTGCAGCGGCACCTGCGCGATGGCTGCAAAAAAATCTGCATTGTAGGTATAGCCACTGACCGCAGCCAACTTGCGATCCGCCAGATCCTGATAGCCGCGCCATTCCAGCGGATCGGACTTGAGATAGAACCAGACGTAGGTCTCGCTCAGGATGGGATCGCTGTAGAGATGGGTTTTGCGCCGCTCGCTCGACTCATACCAGTGGACTGTGCCATCCACCACTCCCTCCTCCGACAAGCGAAAGGCCCGCTTCCAGGGAAGAAACTGGAACTTGACGCTCACCCCTTCACTCTTGAACGCCTCGCTCACCACATGAGGGATAAGCCCCTGATATTTCAGCGTCTCGGAGCAGTAAGGGGGATACTCTCCCGTGGTCAGGGTCAGCTCCTGCGCCCAGAGCCCGTGGCAAAAAAGGCTCCCCGCCAGCAACCAGCTTATTTTCATCCCGATGCCCTCTTGTTCTGTTTTCCCAACTATAGACCGCCCCCTTGAAAGGATTGCCGGATCGTCGGGGAACCGTTATGTTCCCCTTTTTCCAGGCGATCGCGCCGCGTCACAAGGATATGAAGATGCCCAGGCTAGACAGCATTCACCTCTACCCCATCAAATCGACTGCAGGTATGCCGCTGGCTCGCGCCCGGGTGACCGAAGAGGGACTGGCAGGGGATCGCCGCTACATGGTGGTCAAACCGGACGGCACTTTTATCACCGCCCGTACCCATCCCCAGCTGCAACAGGTCGTGGCCACCCCCATCGAAGGGGGCTTGCAACTGCGCTATCCGGGCTTTGAACCCCTCACCCTGCAAGAGACCGACTTCAGCCGCACCCCGCAAGCTACCGGAGTCTGGAGCGACCGTTTCACCGCCCTGCACACCGACCCCAAAGCCGATGGGTGGCTGAGCCGGGTGGCAGGGGAAACGGTGCAGCTGCTCTGGTTGGGTGAAACCTCGGATCGCTTTCGTGAAAAGACCGGCACCCGGGTCAGCTTTGCAGACGGTTATCCGCTGCTGCTGATAAGCCAAGCCTCCCTTGAGGATCTCAATCTACGCTCCGATGCCCTGCACCAGATGAGCCAGTTCCGCACCAATCTGGTGGCAAGCAACACCCAGCCCTTCGAGGAGGACAGCTGGGTGCGCATCCGCATCGGCGAAGTGGAATTTAAAGTGGTCAAACCCTGCAGCCGCTGCATCATGACCACGGTGGAAGCGGGCACCGATCGTTTCAACGCCCTGAAAGAACCGCTGGCGACCCTCACCCGCTACCGCAGTGGCGAGGATGGCGAGGTCTACTGCGGCCAGAATCTGGTGGCGCTGAACGAAGGGTGGATTGAGGCGGGCAGCGAGATCGAGGTGCTGGAGACGACGCGACCACCTGTCTACCCCAACGCCGCACCGAAGAAGCGGGAGCTGGTCTGCGTGGCCCGCGAACCGCTGGCGCGGGATCTGGAGACCTTCTGGTTCGAAGCCGCCGATGGCGAGCCCCTGCCCGACTACCTGCCGGGCCAGCATCTGCCCATCAGCCTCGATATCAAAAACGAGCGGATCCAGCGGCGCTATACCCTGAGCTCTACGCCGGATCACCCGGAGCGTTACAGCATCAGCGTCAAAAAGGTGGAGGGTGGCCGCATCTCCCACTGGCTGCACCAGCAGTTGCAGGTGGGTGATCGGCTGCTGGCCGCCAACCCCGCTGGCGAGTTTCACTTAGGGTCCGAGCGCAACCTCCTGTTGCTCTCCGCAGGCTCCGGCGTCACCCCCATGCTGGCGATAGCCCGCACCCTGACCCTGCGCGGGGAGCTGGAAGAGGTTCACTTTATGCACCTGTGCCGCAGCGAAGCGGACATTCCCGCCGCCAGCGAACTGCACGCCATGGCGCAGCAGGGGATGACCCTCACCCTGATCCTGAGCCAGCCGGACAATCACTGGCAGGGGCTGCAAGGGCGACTCAATGATGAGCATCTGCAACTGATCAAAGGGCTGGCCGAAAAAGAGGTCTTTATCTGCGGCCCCCACGGCTTTATGGCCGATGCTGCCGCCAAAGTTGCGGCCCTCGGCGTACCGGCCGCACGGATCAAACAGGAGAGTTTTGGCGGCGCGATTCTCTCGGTGGCTCGCCCCCATCAGGCGGTGCAACTGCGTATCGGCGCCCAAGCCTTTACCGGCAACAATCAGGGCACTGTGCTGGATCAGGCCAACAAGCAAGGTGTAGAGCTGCCCTGGAGCTGCCGCGCCGGCATCTGCGGCAGTTGCAAACAGACGCTGGTCTCGGGCGAGGTGGATCACCCCGACGCCCCCGCCATCACCGCCGCCGAGCGGGCAGAGGGCAAGATCCTTGCCTGCTGCGCCGTGCCGCTCACCGACCTTGAAATCCTATGATCGGGTGATCGGGCCGCATTAACTCACGCCACCCCAGATGACCGGGGAATTGACCCCGGTCATCTTTATCCACACTTGTTCACCTGATCCGCCCTTAATTTGTCCCCACGGCCTTCATCAGTGAGTTTCCCTTCCTATACTCTCAGAGCAAAAAGCCTTGCCAGCCATTGACTTGGCGATGCTCCATACGACACTCAGCCATAGGGAAAGGACGCCCATACCATGGAACAGAACAAGCCCGCCTTTCAGCTCAACCTGCTGCTATCCGTCATCACCCTGATCCTGCTGTCACTGGTGTTTTTCGCCTACAGCTGGGCGGGTAAACAACTGGAAGAGAGTTATCGACAACAATATGTCTCCTACCTGCTGGCCGACGAACTGCGCCAATCCTCCGATGATCTGACCCGACTCGGGCGCACCTATGTCATCACCAAGGATCCAGCCTACGAGCAGCAGTACATGCGGATCCTGGCCATTCGCAACGGCGAACAGCCGAGACCGGATGGCTACAACCGTATCTACTGGGACTTTGTCGCCGCCAACGGCCAGAATCCCCGCCCCGACAGCAATGTTCGCCGTGGCCTGATCGACCTGATGAAGGATGCCGGTTTCACCGACGGTGAGCTCGCCAAACTGAACGAGGCCAAAAACAACTCGGATGCGCTGGTCAACACCGAGGTCGCCGCCTTCAAGCTGGTGCAGCAGACCGATGGCGATCCGGTTGCCAACCAGCAAAAAGCCATCGCCATGATGCATGACAAGGCCTATCACCAGAACAAGGGGCGCATCATGTCCCCCATCGATGACTTCTACGTGATGATGGAGCAGCGCAACCATGAGGCAGTCGAGAGCGCCATCGCCAATACCGATATGCTGCGCTATCTCTTTATCGCCCTCGGTCTGGTGTTGATGTTCTTCCTCTGGCGCACCTATCGCTCCCTGCTCGATCTGGTGGGCACCTCGGTCGAGCAGCTCAAGACCGATCTCCATATGATGGCGGAAGGGGACTTCTCGCGCCCCATCAAGGTGCCGCCAGGATCGAAAGAGAGCCTGATCGGCCTGCTCGGCGGTATGCAGACCACCCTCAAGGGGATCATCGCCAAGGTCTCCCACTCCACCGAGGAGTTGTCCCACTCTGCCGACAGCATCGCCCAGATCGCCGAGCAGACCGCCCAGTTTGCCACCGATCAGCAAACCAGCACCCAAACCATGGCCGCCGCCATCGAGGAGCTGGTAGTGAGCATCAGCCACCTCTCCGACAACGCCACCCATGCCGATGAGCTGAGCAAGGTCTCCGCCAATACCCTGGAGGAGGGTTCGGGGGTCATTAAAGAGACGCTTGGCAGCATCGAGAATATCTCCACCACTGTGGGGGATGCGGCCAGCACCATCTCCGAGCTCAACGGCCATACCCAGCAGATTTCGGAGATCATCGGGGTTATCCGCGGCATCGCCGATCAGACCAACCTGCTGGCCCTCAACGCGGCCATCGAGGCGGCGCGGGCCGGTGAACAGGGTCGCGGCTTTGCGGTGGTGGCCGACGAGGTGCGCAATCTGGCCAGCCGCTCGGCGGCCTCAACCCAGCAGATCACCGGGATGATCAGCAAGATCCAGAGCGGGGCCGATGCCTCCATCCGCAGCATGGAAAACACGGTCAACAACGTCTCTCGCGGGGTCACGTTGGCCAACCAGACCGGCGAGGCGATCGCCAGCATCCAGAGCCACGCCTCCAACCTCACCGGCCTGATGGGGGAAATCAGCCACACCCTGCGCGAGCAGTCCACCGCCGCCAACGAGGTGGTCTCTACCGTCGGCAACATCACCTCCCTCTCCGAGCAATCGGGGGATGCCGCCCGCCATGTGTCCCAAGAAGCGGCCAAGCTCAAGCAGCTGTCACGGGTGCTGCGCCAGGAGATGGGGCACTTCAAACTTTAAAAATGCTGCAAAGCAAAACGGCTGCCCGAAGGCAGCCGTTTTATTATTCGGGGTTATCCCCTGTCATCCAGCATCTATCAACCACGCAGGGCGGCGATGCGCTGCTCGATGGGCGGGTGGCTCATGAACAGCTCGCTCATGGAGCGCTTGCCGTTGATGCCAAAGGCCATCATGGAGCCTTCCAGCTGCGGCTCGGCACCGCGGGAGAGGCGCTCAAGGGCGGCAATCATCTTGTCGCGACCAGCCAGCTTGGCGGCACCGGCATCGGCACGGAACTCACGCTGACGGCTGAACCACATGACGATGATGGAGGCCAGAATGCCGAACAGCATCTCCAGCACGAACACGGTGATCATGTAGGCAAAACCGCCGGTACTGCTGCTCTCTTCCTCGTTGTTGGAGCTGAAGAAGTTGCTGATCACGCCAGCCACGATACGGGCGAAGAACATCACGAAGGTGTTCACTACACCCTGGATCAGGGTCAGGGTCACCATGTCGCCGTTGGCCACGTGGCTCACCTCGTGGGCCAGTACCGCTTCCGCCTCGTCACGGCTCATGCTGTAGAGCAGGCCGGAGGAGACCGCCACCAGCGAATCATCGCGGCGGGCACCGGTCGCAAAGGCGTTCATCTCGGGGGAGTCGTAGATCCCCACTTCCGGCATCTTGATACCCGCTTCGCGGGCCTGACGGGCCACAGTGCTCACCAGCCAGTGCTCGGTCTCGTTACGGGGTTGCTCGATGACCTGGACGCCATAGCTGCGCTTGGCCATCCACTTGGACATCAGCAAGGAGATAAAGGAACCCCCAAAACCGAACACGGCACAGAACATCAACAGCCCGGAAATGCTGGACTTGTTGATCCCCAGAACCGAGAACAGGATATTGAGTACCACCCCCAGCACCAGCATGACGGCCAGGTTGGTCACCAGGAATAGCATAATTCGCTTCATATAGGCTCCTTGTGAAGATAAGGGACATGACCGGGGATCACTCGGGATCCCCACCTGATCATGTTAATGTCGACATTCTAGGGAGATTCGATGAATGTTCGCTGAATATGCCGTCAAAGTAGCGGCGAGATATCGAGGCGCCCCTGCAAATCGGCTTCAAGCGGATTGTTTATAAACGGAATTTCGCCGAGGAAGGGAGCTGGTAGCAAGCCCCTCAGGGTGTCCAAATTTTCCTGATAATGGCTCATGGAACCATGGAGCCGATTAATTACCCACCCCGCCACCGGCAGCTGATCATTGCGAATGGCGGCAAAGGTGAGCAGCGCATGATTGAGGCAACCCAGCTTGGCCCCCACTACCATGATCACCGCCATGTTCTCCTGCTTGACCCAGTCCGACAGCAGATGCTTGCGATCGAGCGGCAGATACCAGCCCCCTGCCCCTTCCACTACCGCCAGTTCGGCCCCTGCCTGCTCAATCTTGCGCAGCCCCTCGCTCAACCCCTGCATGGTGATAGGCTGGCGCGCCTCGCTGGCGGCTATGTGGGGCGCAATCGGCGGCTCATAGGCGAACGGATTGACCACCTCATAGGGCAGCGGCAGACTCGCCGCCTCCTGCAACAGAACGGCATCCAGGTTGCGCAGCCCGTCCGGGGTGCGGGCACATCCGGCCGAGACCGGCTTGTAACCCGCGCACTTGATTCCCTGTGCGCTGAATTCGCGCAGCAGGGTGCGCGCCACCAGCGTCTTGCCCACATCGGTATCGGTGCCGGTGATAAAGAATGATTTCATACGGTTCTCTCCTTGGCAGGGAGTGGCACACTGCCCTGCACACACTGCGATTCCCGGCGCTCAGCGAGGCTTGCTGAGACGGCCGAGGCACACCCGATAACTGGCGACCAGCCTGCCATCGGGCTGGCGAAACGCCTCATACGCCTGAGCCAGCTGCTGCAATCTGGCGCGACCGCTCAGACCGGCCGGGGCGGCACTCCCCTGATTGTCATTGATCTGATTGGCCCCAATCCCCTTGAGATCGCGCAACAACTGCGGCAATTCAAGATAGGCGAGATCCCAGGTGATACAACGCAGCTCGGGAGCAGATACCCCAGCGCTAGCCAGCGCCTGCTCCAATTGTGGCAGGCTGAGGAAGCGATTGACATGGGCGCGACCATCAAGCTGCTGCCAGGCGGCTCGCAACTGCCAGAGCGACTCATCGAGCAGGGTCGAGAAAAAGATCTGGCCGCCCGGTTTGACCACCCGCAGCAGCTCGCCGAAAGCCTGGGCCGGACGCTCGCACCACTGCAGCGCCAGACTGGAGAAAATCCAGTCGAACGCGTTATCGGCGAAAGGAAGCTGCTCCGCATCGCCGCAGAGCAGGCGAGCACCGCTGTCACGCAAGGCGGCCTGCGCCAGCATGCCGGGGGCGAGATCCAACCCCACCAGCTGGTGACAACAGTTCGCCAGTTGGGGCAAGAAAAAGCCGGTACCGCAGCCCAGATCCAGCCCGCTCACCGTCAGATCAGTGCCAACCAGCCTGTCTGGCATCCATTCCAGCAGCGCCTGACCCACCTCCTGTTGAAAGCGGGCATGGGCATCGTAATGACGAGCGGCGGCGCCGAAACGGCGAGCAAGCTGCGCCTTGTCGACCGTTTGAAAACGCTCAGTCATGGTGAGCCTCCCCAAGCGTTGTAACTGCAGGGCAGACCCCCAAGGCATCGAGCAAGCGATCCACATCCTGCTCGCGGTGAGCCGCGCTCAGGGTAATGCGCAGCCGGGCCGTACCGACTGGCACAGTGGGCGGGCGGATGGCGCTCACCCAGACGCCGCGCTCCCGCAGCCGTTCGGACAGTTGCAGGGCAACACTGCTTTCCCCCACCAGCAGCGGCTGGATCGGGGTCTCGCTTGCACCCAGCGTCCAGCCGAGCGCATCGGCCCCCTGCCGAAAGCGGGCGACCAGCTGACCAAGATGAGCACGAGCATCATCGGCGGCACGCACCAGCTCGATACTCTTGCTGACCGCGCAAGCCTGGGCTGCGGGCATATGGGTGCTGTAGACATAGTGGCGGGCGAAGTTGACCAGATACTCCACCAGCTCGCGGCTGCCGCCGACAAAGGCACCGGCAACCCCGAGCGCCTTGCCAAAAGTGCCCATCTGGATGTGTACGCTGGCAGGAGGAACCCCTTGCGCCGCCAGAGTGCCGCGCCCCTCGGGCCCCTGCACGCCGAGGCCGTGGGCATCGTCGATCATCAGCCAGTTGCCGCTCCGGGCTGCCAATGCCGCGAGTTCACCCCAGGGGGCCTGATCCCCATCCATGCTGAACACCCCCTCCGAGACGATGAGCCCGCGATTTGGCTCAAGCTGCCGTTCAAGAGCCGCCATATCGTTGTGGGCAAAACGCTTCATCTTGCAAGGGAGCTGGCTGCCCATCTCCTGCAAAGAGGCGTGGTTGAGTTTGTCCTGCCACAGCAGATGTTCCTTGCCGAGCAGCGCTTTGAGCACCGCCTGATTGGCAGAAAAGCCGCAGTTGAACAGCAGCACCGCCTCCACCCCGAGCCACTCGGCCAGGGTCTCCTCAAGCTGTTGGTGGGCACGGCTGTAACCAGTCACCAGCGGCGAGGCGCCGGAGCCCGCGCCATAGCGTTCAATCCCCGCGTTGAAGGCGGCCTTGATGGCACCGTGATCTGCCAGCCCCAGATAGTCGTTGGCGGAAAAATTGAGGTATTCGCGCCCTGCAACCCTGAGCCGCCCGCCACTCGCCCCGTCGGTCGCGATGCGGTTGCGCAGCAGACCCGCCTGCTCGCGCTCGGCCAGCGCCGTGCCCAACCCAAAGGGGCCCGTTACTGCAGGGCCAGTCATGACCGCGCAGCCCCGGCACGGGGGCGGGTGGCGTCATAAAACATCTCGGTGGGCTCGCTCTGGCGGCTCACCTCGGCCAGCAGCTCCTCTTCTTGAACCTGATCCGGCTTCTGGGCCCGCTGGGCGGGACGAATGCCGAGTCGCTTGAACAGCTGCATATCGCTGTTTTCGTCCGGGTTGGGGGTGGTCAGCAACTTGCAGCCATAGAAAATGGAGTTGGCCCCGGCCATAAAACACATGGCCTGCATCTGCTCATTCATCTTCTCCCGCCCGGCTGAGAGGCGCACATGGGAGGCGGGCATCATGATCCGTGCCACGGCGATGGTGCGGATAAATTCGAACGGATCGAGGTTCTCCTGATCCTCCAGCGGCGTTCCCTTCACCTTGACCAGCATGTTGATGGGCACACTCTCCGGGTGCCGCGGCAGGTTGGCGAGCGCCATCAAGAGGCCCGCCCGATCTTTCGCCTGCTCGCCCATGCCGACGATACCACCGGAGCACACCTTCATGCCGGCGCTGCGTACATGCTCCAGGGTATCGAGCCGATCCTGATAGGTGCGGGTGGAGATGATCTCGCCGTAAAACTCCGGCGAGGTGTCGAGGTTGTGGTTGTAGTAATCGAGCCCCGCAGCGCCAAGACGGGCCGCCTGATCGGCGGTGAGCATCCCTAGCGTCATGCAGGTCTCCATCCCCAGCCCGCGCACCTCCTCAATCATCCGGATGATGTAGGGCATGTCTTTTTCTTTGGGGTTGCGCCAGGCGGCCCCCATGCAGAAACGGGACGAGCCATTGGCCTTGGCTTCGCGGGCCCGCTCCAGCACCTTCTCCACCTCCATCAGCCGCTCGGCCTCTAGACCGGTGTGGTAACGGGCGCTCTGGGGGCAGTATTTGCAATCTTCCGGGCAGGCGCCGGTCTTGATGGAGAGCAAGGTGCTCACCTGCACTTCATTCGGGTCAAAGTGGGCGCGGTGGACGGTCTGGGCTTGAAACAGCAGATCGTTGAATGGCAGGGCAAACAGGGCCTGAACCTCGGCTAGGGTCCAGTCATGACGAAGGGCGTGACCGCCCGCGGTGAGAGCATTCATACATGGCTTCCGGTTGTTATTAGTGGGATCCTGCGCCCGCCATCTTGGGATGGACGGCCACAGAACCCGCCGCCGGGCCTGCGCGCTCAGGGTGATGCGCAGTGCCAAGTGGCTGAAATTGTTGGCTAGTGTAGAGAGCACGCGTAGACTGTCAACACCGACCAGATCAAACCAATTGACAATAGAACAACAAATGACCAACCAAGAATTCGACCTGCACCACATCTGGCACCCCTATACCTCACTCACTCACCCCCTGCCCTGCTATGAAGTGGCCAGTGCCAAAGGGGTCACCCTCACCCTCAGCGATGGCCGCAAACTGGTGGATGGCATGAGCTCCTGGTGGGCTTGCGTGCACGGCTATCAGGTGCCGGAGTTGGACGCCGCCGCCACCGCCCAGCTCGGCAAGATGTCCCACGTGATGTTTGGCGGCCTCACCCACGCCCCGGCGGTCGAGCTCTGCCGCAAGCTGGTGGAGATCACTCCGAAGGGGCTTGATCGGGTATTTCTGGCCGATTCCGGCTCGGTGGCAGTGGAAGTGGCGCTCAAGATGGCCCAGCAGTACTGGCATGCCAAGGGGACGCCCAGAGCCAAATTTGTCGCCCTGCGCAGCGGCTATCACGGCGACACCTTTGGCGCCATGAGCGTCTGCGATCCCGATGGCGGCATGCATGAGCTCTACAAGGGATTCCTGCCGGAGCACCATTTTGTCGACGCGCCCAGCTGCCGCTTCCACGCCGAGTGGGACGAGCAGTGCGTGGTGGAGCTGGCGACACTCATGGCCGATCATCACGAGGAGATCGCCGCCATCGTGCTTGAGCCCATAGTGCAGGGCGCTGGCGGCATGCGCTTCTATCACCCCCGTTACCTGCAGTGGGTGCGCGCCCTGTGCGACGAATTCGGCGTGCTGCTGATTGCCGACGAGATTGCCACCGGCTTTGGCCGCACCGGCCAGCTGTTTGCTTGCGACTGGGCGGGGATCAGCCCCGACATCATGTGTCTGGGCAAGGCGCTTACCGGCGGCTACCTCACCCTCTCGGCGACCCTGACCACCGAGCATGTCGCCCGCACCATCTGTGACGGCAAGGCGGGCGTCTTTATGCACGGCCCCACCTTTATGGGCAACCCGCTCGCCTGCGCAGTGGCCAACGCCTCCATCGATCTGCTGCTGGCCTCACCGTGGCAGGAGCGGGTGCGCGCCATCGAGCATCAGCTGCGTACCGAGCTGGTAGAGCTGACCCTGCACCCGGCGGTCACGGATGTGCGGGTGCTCGGTGCCATCGGGGTGGTGGAGATGAAAGAGCGGGTGGATGTAGCGCGCATCCAGCGCAAGTTTGTCGAACTGGGCGCCTGGATCCGCCCCTTTGGCAAGCTGGTCTATCTGATGCCCCCCTTCGTCATTACCCCTGAAGAGTTGCGGGTATTGACCGGCGCCATCCGTCAGGCCATCACCGAAGGCGAGTTTTAATGCATGCAGCGGGCGGCCATCGCAGCCGCCCGTTTGACTACCGGCATTTGATATATAAAGAGGGCAACTTTATCCACTTCAGTGCAGTTTCACTTGCCGTAATGTGAGCAAAACACCAGACCTGAGGCCTCAAGAGGGGTAAACTGCTGCGGTTTTACCATCAAGAAAGACTGCTCATGCGCCTCTCCATTGCTGCCAAAATCAACTTTTTCCTGCTCTTCATCTTCTCCATGGTACTGGTCTTCTCCGCAGCCTATCAGGCGGTGCGCGAGCGCGATCTCATCCTGACCCTCATCAAGGAGCAGAGCCGCGAGCAGACCGAAGCCTATTTCGACGGCCTCAACATGCTGATGCTGACCGGCAAGATGGATGCCCGCGATACCCTGCGCGGCAAATTTCTCGACCATGCCCATGTGGAGGATGCCCGCATCGTCCGTGGCGACGCGGTGAGCAAACAGTTCGGGCCGGGACGGGAGACAGAACAGGTAAAAGATGAGTTTGATGAGCTGGCTCTGGCGGGCAAAGGGAGTCTGGAAGTGGTGCACAACGGCATGCACAGCCGTCTGGTGGTGACCCGACCGCTACTGGCCAAGAAGGATTTTCGCGGCACCGACTGCACCAGCTGTCATCTGGTGCCGGAGAACACTGTGTTAGGGGCCGTGCGCTTTGACTACTCCCTCGATTCGCTGTTTACCCGGGTCGAGCAGAATATTCTCACCTCGGCGCTGATCCTCACCGGCATCTTCGGGATGGGACTGCTGCTGACCCTCTGGGTCATCCGCACCTGGATCGTGCGCCCTCTCAACCAGTTGACCCGCTCCATGGAAGAGGTCACCGACCTGCACGACTTCGGCCACCGGCTGGAGGGGGATGACGGCGACGAGATTGGCCGGGTGGCGGTGGCCTACAACCAGATGCTCGACAGCGTGGAGCGACAGCTCGGCAAGCGCACCAAGGCCAGCAAGCAGGAGCCGGATCAGCCCCGCTAAGACGAACGCTTAACCGACGTAGTAGAAGAGCAAGCTGGCGATCAGCACCAATAGCAGGATGGCCAGATTGACATGCCGGGAGTCATCCTGACGGCGGCTGCGCTTGCGCTCCAGCAGCAACACCGCCAGCGTCAGGGCGCAACAGCTCCAGAGCCCGTAGACCAACCAGGGGGTAAGGGCCGGGTCCCAATAATCGCGCACCTCGATCCCGCCATAGACCAGAAAACCGTAGGCAATTTCGGGCCGGGCATAGTGGTAAAGGGAGAGCAGCACGATAAAGCCGCCCCAGCAGAGCATCACCAGCCCCTGCAACACCCGTGTCAGCCAATCTGGCCCATGCCGCCGATCTTTCACCCACCTCTCCTGCGCCCGTGACACTCTTGTTGAGTGAACCATGCCGAAAACCCCACCAGAGTCCGACATTTTTGCTTGTTTATCAAACCCGCGCGGGTAAGATTGACGGCTTAGTCTGCCATGGTGGGCCATCTGTGCCCGGGCCAGACTCCCTAGTGTTGCAAATAGCGCTGCAAGAACAAGCTGGAGACAATATTTCGATGACGCACGCATCCGTAGTAGATGTGCTGGCCGGTAAGTATCCGGTCGGCACCACCCAAACTGTCAAAGGGTGGATCCGGACTCGCCGTGATTCCAAGGCGGGGATCTCATTTTTGGCCATTTCTGATGGCTCCTGTTTCCATCCGGTACAGGCAGTTGTCCCCAATACCCTGGCCAATTACGAGAATGAAGTGCTGCGTCTGACCACTGCCTGCTCCGTGGAAGTGACCGGCGTGGTTGCCGCCTCTCAGGGCAGCGGCCAGGCTTTCGAACTGCAGGCGACCGAGGTGAAGGTAGTCGGCTGGGTCGAAGATCCGGACACCTACCCGATGGCCGCCAAGCGCCACAGCATCGAATACCTGCGTGAACAGGCCCACCTGCGCCCGCGCACCAACATCGTTGGCGCCGTGACCCGCGTTCGTCACTGCCTGGCGCAAGCCATCCACCGCTTCTTCCACGAAGAGGGTTTCCTCTGGGTTGCGACCCCGCTCATCACCGCTTCTGACACCGAAGGTGCCGGCGAGATGTTCCGCGTCTCCACTCTGGACATGGAAAACCTGCCGCGCACCGACGCCGGCAAGGTGGACTACAACGAAGATTTCTTCGGCAAAGAGGCTTTCCTGACCGTATCCGGCCAGCTGAACGCCGAAACCTATGCCTGCGCCCTCTCCAAGGTCTACACCTTCGGCCCGACCTTCCGCGCTGAAAACTCCAACACCAGCCGCCACCTGGCCGAGTTCTGGATGGTTGAGCCGGAAGTGGCCTTCAACGATCTGGAAGATAACGCCGCACTGGCCGAAGCCATGCTGAAGTATGTCTTCAACGCCGTACTGACCGAGCGTCGTGACGATCTGGAGTTCTTCGCCCAGCACGTGGACAAGGATGCCATCGGCCGTCTGGAGCGTTTCGTCTCCTCCGACTTCGCCCAGATCGACTACACCGACGCCATCGAAGTGCTGCAAAACTGCGGCAAGAAGTTCGAGTTCCCGGTCTCCTGGGGTATCGATCTCTCCTCCGAGCACGAGCGCTATCTGGCCGAGGAGCACTTCAAGTCTCCGGTGGTGGTGAAGAACTACCCGAAAGATATCAAGGCCTTCTACATGCGCCTCAACGACGACGGCAAGACCGTTGCCGCGATGGACGTACTGGCACCGGGCATCGGCGAGATCATCGGTGGTTCCCAGCGTGAAGAGCGTCTGGACGTGCTGGATGCCCGTCTGGCCGAGATGGGCCTGAACAAGGAAGATTACTGGTGGTACCGCGACCTGCGTCGCTTCGGTACCGTGCCGCACTCCGGCTTCGGTCTGGGCTTCGAGCGTCTGGTGGTCTACGTGACCGGCATGGGCAACGTCCGCGACGTGATCCCGTTCCCGCGAACTCCACGTACCGCCGAGTTCTGACCAGCGGCATCTTGTCACTGCATTGCAAAAGCCGACCTGCGGGTCGGCTTTTTTATTGTCACCGTTATGGGTGATACTCAGGATCAACCGGCACAAGGAACTCGTCGCCTATGGGATATCGCCTGCTGCTCTCGCTACTGCTGTCCTGCATGCCTGTTCAACTGTGGGCCGAGCCCGTTCGTCTGACCACCCTGGAGTGGCCCCCCTACACCAGCCAGAGCCTGCCCGATGGCGGCCTTACCGGTCATATCGTCAAACGTGCCTTTGCCGAGGCGGGACTGGAGGTGACGTTCGACTTCTATCCGTGGCAGCGGGCGGTGCGGCTGGCAGCCGACCCGACCCAGCCTTATAGCGGCTATTTTCCCGAGTACCTCTCCGACACCCTGCCCACCCTGTGGCGCAGCTCCCCCAGCGTGGGCGACAGCGTACTGGGCATGGCGCAGCGCTCAGGCCCCCCCATCCCCTGGCAGCAGCTCACGGATCTCGCCCCCTACCGGATCGGCGTGGTGGAGGGGTACGTCAACACCCGTGAATTCGATGCCCTGATGGCCAGCAAGCGCCTCAACACTGCCGCCGTCGATGCGGACCTGCTCAACCTGCGCAAATTGCAGCGCGACCGGCTCGATCTGGCGGTGATCGACCGGGATGTCTTTCACTGGCTCATCAACCATGATCGCAAGCTGAGCAGCGCCGGATTGCAATTTCACCCGAAGATCCTCGAACACAAGAGCCTGCACATCATGTTTCGCCCCGATCAGCAGGCGTTGCAGCAACGGGTGGCGAAGGCCATTGCCAGATTGGATATTGCCAAGCTGAGCGAGGATTATCAGCGCCGCTATCTGCAGCAAGCACCTGCGGCCAAGTGAGCCAACCCGCCGAAGTCAGCCCTTGCTGGCAAAAATAGCCTGAGCGCTGGTTTTTTCACCCTCTTCTGCCGCAATCGAGCCCTTTTTATGCCCCTCCCCTGCAGCCCCGTTGCAGCTCCGTGCTGCCACCATGACCACCCGATGGCTTGGCCCCGAGTGATACCACTTGGTGACAAAAATGATGTTTTTGTTAGTACGTGGTTTTTAAGTGGTTTAATCAAAAATTCATCGAGTTATTGAAGTAACTCAATTTTTTCACTTTTTCAGGGGAGCAGAATAGCAACTAACCCTTTTGGGCTAAATAAAACAGACAATGACAATTCATGGTTCAGGCTACCCGCGGCAATATGGGTTGAATCACACGAGGTAACGGAATGATCTTGATGGAATTTTTAGTGGTACTCGGCTGCTTGCTGCTGGGTACCCGCTTTGGGGGCATGGGACTCGGTCTCATCAGTGGTATCGGTCTCTTCCTGCTGACCTTCGTCTTCGGCCTGGTGCCGGGCGAACCTCCTGTTCAGGTAATGCTGACCATTCTGGCTGTGATCGGCTGTGCCGCCACCCTGCAGACTGCCGGTGGCCTCAACCTGATGATGCAAGTGGCCGAGCGTCTGCTGCGCCGTCACCCGCAATACATCACTATCCTGGCGCCGCTCACGACCTGGACCCTCACCTTCCTGTGCGGTACCGGCCACGTGGTCTACACCATGTTCCCCATCATCGCTGACATCGCGCTGCAAAAGAACATCCGCCCCGAGCGCCCGATGGCGGTGGCCTCCGTTGCCTCCCAGATGGCCATCTGCGCCTCCCCGGTCTCCGTTGCCGTGGTCTCCATGGTTTCCATTCTGGCGGCCGGTCACGGTATCGGTCAGGCTTACGGCCTGCTCGACATCCTGATGATCGCCATCCCCTCCTCCCTGACCGGTGTCATCGTGGCAGCCCTGTGGAGCCTGCGTCGCGGCAAGGATCTGGACAAGGACGAAGAGTTCCAGGCCAAGATCAAAGACCCGGAGCAGCGTGCCTTCATCTACGGTGGTGGTGAAACCCTGCTCAACACCAAGTTCCCGAAAGAGGCCTACTGGTCTACCTGGATCTTCTTCGCCGCCATCGCTGCCGTGGTATTGCTCGGTGCCAACGAAGGTCTGCGTCCGGTGTTCACCATCAAGGACAAGACCGGCCCGCTCTCCATGAACCTGGTGATCCAGATGATGATGCTGATCGCCGGTGCCATCATCCTGATGCGTTGCAAGGTCAAGCCGGGCGAGATCGCCAACGGTGCCGTCTTCAAGGCAGGCATGGTCGCCATCTTCTCCGTATTCGGGGTGGCATGGATGAGTGAAACCTTCTTCCAGGCTCACATGCCGCTACTCAAAGAGACTCTGGCCCATGTGGTACAGGCCCAGCCCTGGACCTACGCCCTGGTGCTGTTCCTTATCTCCAAGCTGGTAAACAGCCAGGCCGCCGCCCTCACCGCCATCGCCCCCATGGGTCTGGCGCTGGGTGTCGAACCCAAGCTGCTGATCGCCTTCCTGCCGGCGAGCTACGGCTACTTCGTGCTGCCGACCTACCCGAGCGATCTGGCCTGTATCGGTTTCGACCGCTCCGGCACCACCCGCATCGGCAAGTTCATCATCAACCACAGCTTCATCATTCCGGGGCTGATCGGGGTGGTGACCTCCTGCTCGCTGGGCTTTATCCTCACCAGCATCCTGCTCTAATCGCAGTCGCGTTTACCACGCTATTGCAATACAGGCCCCCGCTTCGGGGGCCTGCTTTTTTCCCGCTCTGTGACCCCAACCATTTCCCCGCCGCCATTTCCGGACACTATGCCTTTACCTCTGCCCCCGCCGCTGGGTAGCATGCCCCCTCGTTCACCACCGGAATCTCATCCATGTCTCGCGTCATCCTGCTCTGGAGCGGTGGCAAAGATGCCATGCTGGCCCTCTGTCATGCTCGTCAAGCGGGCCATCAGGTGGTGGCACTGGCCACCTTTGCGCCGCCAGAGCCCCGATTTCTCGCTCACCCCTTGCCG
Source organism: Aeromonas sp. ANP5 (assembly GCF_963870295.1). Classification (NCBI taxonomy): domain Bacteria; kingdom Pseudomonadati; phylum Pseudomonadota; class Gammaproteobacteria; order Aeromonadales; family Aeromonadaceae; genus Aeromonas; species Aeromonas sp. ANP5. The sequence continues at coordinate 48,726 of NZ_CAWMRY010000018.1, forward strand.
CTGGTGCGCCGTCAGGCGGAAGCCCTTGAGCTGCCCCATCTGCTGGTCACCATAGAAGCGCCGTTCGATCTCGGTTATGAGCGGGCACTGGCCAAGCTCAAGGAGGAGTGGCAACTCGATGGCGTAGTCACCGGCGATATCGACAGCGTGGGCGGTGCGCCTAACTGGATCCGCGAACGCTGCCGCCCGCCGGGTCTCACCGTCCATACCCCGCTCTGGCAGCAATCTCGTCAAGCCTTGCTGGCGGATATGCTGGCCCGCGGCATCGTCGCCCACCTCTCCTGCATCGATACCCGGGTGCTGGCGCCGGAATGGGCCGGGCGCACCCTCGATGCCGCCACCCTCGCCGAGTTACAACAACTGGCCGAGCGCGAAGGCTTCGATGCCTGTGGCGAGCAGGGGGAGTACCACACCATGGTGACCGACGGCCCGGGCTTTGCCGCCCCGCTGCACCTCGATGGCTGGCAGGTGGCGCGGCAGGATCATCTGGCCTATCTGACCGAGCCACAGGGGTAACGGCCTCAGGCCATCTGGCCCGCTCACTCTGCGCGCGAAAAATCGAGATAAAAAAACGGGAGGCAACAGCCTCCCGTTTGGATTTGAGCGGACCAGTTTTGAGCGGGCCATGACGACCCGAACAAGGGATAAACCGGCTTATTTCACCAGCTTGCCCAGCACCCGCTGCAGCAGGCGGATGCGCGGCTCGATGCTCTCCAGCAGCAGGAATTCCGCCTCCGAGTGGAAACCGCCCCCCATGGGGCCGAAACCATCGAGGGACGGCACCCCCGCGGCGGCGGTGAAGTTGGCATCCGAGCCGCCACCGGCCTCCAGCCAGTTGAAGGGGATACCTTCCTCTTTGGCTGCCGCCTCCACCAGCGCCATCAGCGCCTCGGTGTCACCGCTCGGTCGCATCGCCGGCTTGAAGGTCTGGCGATCCACCTCGACCCGACAACCGGCGAGGAAGGGGTTGTTGGCCATAAAGGTGAGCCGGTCGTGCACCGCAGCGGCCTCTTCGTTGCTCCAGAAGCGCAAATCCACGATCGCCTCGGCAAAGTCCGGCACCACGTTAACGCCGGTGCCACCCTGTACCACGCCGACGTTCATGGTGGTGCCCGTGGTCATGTTGACCTGCTCGTTGATGGCCAGTACCCAATGCGCCAGCTCGGTGATGGCGGAGATCCCTTCGGTGAGGGCCGAACCGGCGTGGGACGCCTTGCCGTGGAAGGTGATGCGGTACTTGGCATTGCCCTTGCGGGCGCTGATGAGCTCCCCATTGGGACGCGCCGCCTCGGCCACCAGCACGCAGCCGCTCTGTTTGGCCTTCTCCACCAGCCAATCTTTCGACCAGGGGGAGCCAATCTCTTCGTCGCAGTTGTAGCAGACCAGCACCTTGAGCTTGGCAAGCAATGCCGGATCCATCTCTTTCAGGGCATACCAGATAGAGAGCAGGCCGCTCTTCATGTCCGACACACCGGGGCCAAAGGCTTGATTGCCTTCGATTTTCAGCGGGCGCTTGGCCGCCGTCCCCTCGGGGAAGACGGTATCCATGTGGCCGCACAGCATCACGTCGTAGTGATCGGCACCCGGCGCATTGGTGATCTCGAGGCAGGGGCCGCACTCGGCAGCAAACTGGTGGCGGGTCACCTGCCAGCCGATGGCCTCATATTTCTCGGTCATGATGTCGGCCACTTTCGTCACCCCGGCCGGGGTGCGAGTACCGCAATCGAGGTTGATGAGCGGAGCCAGATCGGCCAGATAGCTATCGAGGGAAAACGGGCTCTTTACAACTGTCATTATCTTCTCCATGCAACAATCAGCGTTGATGGCCGATCGTCTATTGCAACAATGCGACACAGTGAGAAAAAGGCGGGCAGCCATGCCACCCGCCCGACCGGTAAGTTCCAAACACCACTACATAACCCACATCACTACATAAACAGCAGATAGTTGAGGGTCAGCGCCGTCACCAGCGCCCCCGCCATCGGCACGCTGGTGCGTTTGACCACGGTAAAGGGCGATACCTTGGCAATCCCCGCACAGGCGATCAGCACAGCCGCGATGGGAGAGACGGTGCGGCCGATACTGGAGGCGAGTTGCATCGGCAGCAGCATGGTCACCGCAGGTACGCCAAACTTGGCCGCCACCGCCGGTGCCAGGGTCGAGAAGCTGAGGAACGCCGCATTTCCGGAGCCCATGATGACCGCCGCCACCATGATCAGCGCCACCATCACCAGGGTCATCAGACCGCTGCCGATACCGGCATTGCTGGCAGAGTGCAGCAGGGTATCGATGGCGCCGATGGCCTTGAGGGATTCGGCAAACAGCTCGGCACAGACGATGAGCGCCACCACGGGGCCAAACACCTTGCCCATGCCGTCGAGGAAGCTCGACAGCCCGGCAAACGCGGTACGCACCGAGCGGCTACGCAGCAGCTCGCACAGCATGCCGATAAAGACCGACAGCAGCATGGCTACCTCCACGCTCATCTTGATGTCGCTCACCAGCAGCTTGGAGAAGGTCATCATCAGCACGAAGGGGATGATCGGCAGCAGGGCATACCAGGTAGGCGCCTGCACGCTCTCGGTGCCCTGCTCGTCCAGCTCGGCGTGATCGCCGCGATGGAGCGCAGGATCCCAGCCATCCTTGCGATCGCAGTGACGCTGCCAGAAGAAGTGCAGCACCATGGTCACCAGCAGCATGGGGGCCACCAGCCAGATCTGGTAGTCGACGAAATAGCTGGTCGGATCCATGCCGGATTGACCGGCGGAGAAGATGGCGTTGGTCTGGGTCGGGCCAATTTCAAACGCCTGGGAGGTGGCGATGACACCACAGGCGGAGGCCGGGCTGATGCCGAGGTTGCGCATCACCGGATACATGGTGACCATCAACAGCAGGCCAAGGCCGGTGGCGGAGGTGACGAACAGGGAGACGAATACCGCCACCAGATAGCAGATGGAGAGCATCAGGTAGCTGGACTGGATGCCTGCCACCGGTTTGACCGCCACTCGCACCAGCGCCTGGGAGGCCCCGATATGGGACATGTAAGTGGCAAAACCCGCCACCGCCATGATGGTGAGGCCGAGGCCCGCCGCGCGGTAGGAGAAGATCCCCTTGAACACTTCGAACAGGTCGAACAGGGCGAAGCCGGTGCTCTTGTCAGCGGGGAGAATGGGATGCAGCCCCAGCCAGTAGGCCACCGCAAAAATGGCCATGCCCGCCAGCGCCAGTACCGCCTGCGGGTTGTAATCCTTGATGATGCCGTAGACCACGGCCACCAGAACGAGCAAGACGAATAAAAGTTCCAATATTCACTCCTGATAAATTTATCGAAGAGCGAAATCTAGTGATCTGACCACTGTTTGCCTTTGATCCCTATCAATAAAGGTGCCGTCACCGTGATTCATTAGCATAATATGTCGGCCATGTAACAATTTTTCGTTATTTCAACTGCCGGAAAACCTTTATCACCCCATATCCGGGAATTGTGTGACGCGACTCCCCTCTTTTTTGCGTTGGATCAACATATGACGGCGCCGAACTGGCGAAGATGCGCTTCGACATATAGCGACCATTTCGCGCCGGAGAGAGTTATGACAAGCCAAGCCACCGCAGGTGCTTCGACCTGCGACTACAAGCTGTGGGACATCCTCGTCGAGTCTGCAAAGGAACGCACTACCATTCGTTACTCCAAACTGGCCAAACAGGCCGGGCTGGAGCAGTGCCAGGATGAACTGCGCACCCTGCTGCAACGCATCCGCATGTACTGCACCGAAAACAACCTGCCGATCCTCTCCGCCATCGTGGTGGACGACGTGGGCAAATACACTGGCCTCTCTTCCAGCCTGCCTGATGCACCCTGGGAACGGGCCCGGGTCTTTGACCATGAGTGGACCACCCTGCACTGATTGAGGTGCTTGATGATGCCGACCAAAACGCGCCCGCTGGCGCGTTTTAGCTATCTGGCGTTTGCCCTTTCTCTTTTTCTCCTGCAAACGCGGCTCTTCTCCCGCAATAACCGCCCCATCGGGCACGCCAGCCGCACCGCTTCTGATCTTGATCTCAAAATCGCCGTTCAGGTGTGACCAGTTCCGGTAAAACCCGCGAGCCGGACCATCGGCGTTGCCATGGGATTGCCACAATGCCAGAATCGGGCCCTTGCACTCTGTTGATTCGGATTTTCGGGACACGGCCCACGGCCAGCGCCCACAAGAGAAGGACTCCCCATGGCCATCACCCTCTATGGCATCAAGAACTGCGACACCATCAAGAAAACCCGCAAGTGGCTGGATGAGGCCGGTATCGACTACCGCTTTCACGACCACCGCGCCGACGGCCTGAACCCGGACGATCTGGACAGCTGGCTGGCAAAACTCGGCTGGGAAGCCCTGCTCAACAGCCGTGGCACCACCTTCCGCGCCCTGCCGGATGAGGCCAAACAGGGGCTCGATACCACCAAGGCGCGCGCCCTGCTGCTGGAACATCCGGCCATGATCAAGCGCCCGCTGCTCGACCGTGACGGCGAACTGACTCTGGGTTTCAAGGCCGATCACTACCAATCCCTCTTCTCCCGTTAAGGACAACTAAGGACAACTGATGTCGGATGTCATCGCACTGGCCAAGGATCTGATCCGCCGCCCCTCCGTTACCCCCCTCGATGAAGGGTGTCAGACCCTGATGGCGGAGCGCCTCGCCAGGATCGGGTTCGTTATCGAGCCCATGGTGTTTGAGGACACCACCAACCTCTGGGCCCGCCGTGGCAGCGAGGGGCCGCTGTTCTGCTTCGCCGGCCACACCGACGTGGTGCCCGCCGGGCCGCTGGACAAATGGCACACCCCGCCGTTCGAGCCGACCATCAAGGATGGTGTGCTCTACGGGCGCGGCGCCGCCGACATGAAGGGCTCGCTGGCTTCCATGGTGGTGGCGGTCGAGCGCTTCGTGGCCGAGCATCCGGATCACACCGGGTCCATCGCTTTTCTCATCACCTCCGATGAGGAGGGGCCCTTTATCAATGGCACCACCCGGGTGATCGACACCCTGGAGGCCCGTAACGAGAAGATCCGCTGGTGCATCGTCGGCGAGCCCTCCTCCACCGCCGTGGTCGGAGATGTGGTGAAGAACGGCCGCCGCGGCTCCATCACCGGCGATCTGCTGGTGCGCGGGGTGCAGGGCCATGTCGCCTATCCCCATCTGGCGGACAACCCCATTCACAAAGCCGCGCCAGCGCTGGCGGAACTCGCCGCCACCGTGTGGGATGAGGGCAACGCCTACTTCCCCCCCACCAGCTTCCAGATCGCCAATATCTCGGCCGGCACCGGCGCCTCCAACGTCATTCCGGGCGAGCTGCAGGTGCAGTTCAACTTCCGCTTCAGCACCGAACTGACCGACATGGATATCCGTGAGCGGGTCGAAGCGCTGCTGGATAAACACGGCCTCGATTATCAGCTGAGCTGGACCCTCTCCGGCCAGCCGTTCCTCACCGACACAGGCGCGCTGCTCGATGCGGCTGTGGCGGCCATCGAGGCGGTGAACGGTCAGCGACCGGCCCTGCTCACCACCGGCGGCACCTCCGATGGGCGCTTTATCGCCCCCACCGGCGCCGAGGTGATTGAGCTCGGTCCCGTCAACGCCACCATTCACAAGGTGAACGAGTGCGTGAAGGCGGACGATCTGGATCTGCTGGCGGACATGTACCAAGGGGTGCTCGAGAGATTGCTGGCATGACGCAGGAACAACTGCTGGGGCTCGACGAGAGCCACCTTATTCTGGTGGGGCGCGGCCCCCATCGTCTGACTGCCGCCACCGCCGCGGCCTTCAACGACATGCAGGTGACTGCCGCCTATGAGGGGTTCAACCTGCAGGCAGCCTCCAGCTGGCGCAGCTTCGAGCGCCAGCTCGCCATCTGGAATGGCAAGTGGCGCGGCGAACGACCGCTGCTCGATGCCAACAGCCAGCCCATCGATGCCCTGCAACTCTGCGAGACAGAGCGGCTGCACGCCATTTTACGCTGGAGCGCTCTGCCCGGCACCAGCCGTCACCACTGGGGGACCGATCTCGATATCTACGACCCGGACTGTTTGCCTGCCGACACCAAACTGGCACTGGAGCCCTGGGAGTATGAAGCCGGGGGCTGGTTTGCAGATCTCAGCGAGTGGCTCAGCGATCATATGAGCGACTTCGGCTTCTTCCTCCCTTATGCCAAGCCGGTCGGGGCAGAGAGCGGGGTCGCCTACGAGCCCTGGCATATCAGCTTCTCGCTGGAGTCCGATGAGCAGCGGCTCGATCCCGCGGCACTGGCGCTTTGTCTGCAACAGGCGGATATTGAAGGCAAGTCGACCATATTGGCCAACCTTGATGAAATTTTGGCCCGTTATGTCACCACCTGTCCTGACGAAAGGAAAATCCCATGAATCTCTGGCTGTGGATAGGGTTGCCGCTGCTGTTCCTGCTCGGGCTGTTTCTCAATGCCATCAAAGACATGAAACGGCTGGAGAAGCAGTTGCCCAACTACAAGGACAAGATCCGCGAAGTGAAGGATGACGAGGACGACTGAATCCCGCCCCATCCCGTGGGGAGCGCCCTTGTGCTCCCCTCTCCCTCTGCTGTGCCGTTTCGCTTTTCCCCGCCCTATCCTCCCTGCGCATCCTGAAATCGACGCTCCTTTGATTCCGCTTTCGTTAACCCCGTCACAGTCAGAATATGGCGCGGCCATGCTGAAAAAGGGATGAAAAATGTAAGAAAGTGCAAATTGATGCACAAATAAGCCACACAAGGGGGGCCTAACTGCATATAATGTGCCTACTTTGCACATTACCAGGAAGGAGTTCGCCCTTGGATGCCGCTACCATCAACAGTTTCTTTTTTGTCGCTGCCCTGTTGGTGGGAGCCAGCGTACTGTTGAGCGCCCTCTCTTCCCGCCTAGGTATTCCCATTCTGGTTATCTTCCTCGCCGTCGGCATGCTGGCCGGTGAGGATGGCCCAGGTGGTATCCACTTCGCTGACTACTCCATCGCCTATCTGGTGGGCAACCTGGCGCTTGCCATCATCCTGCTCGACGGCGGCATGCGTACCAGGGTCTCCTCGTTCCGGGTGGCGCTCTGGCCAGCCCTGTCGCTGGCGACGATCGGTGTGGCCATCACCACCGGCCTGACGGGTCTGGCCGCTGCCTGGCTGTTTGACCTCAACCTGATGCAGGGGATGCTGATCGGCGCCATCGTCGGCTCCACCGATGCGGCGGCGGTCTTCTCCCTGCTTGGCGGACGCAGTCTCAACGAGCGGGTAAGCGCGACGCTGGAGATAGAGTCAGGCAGCAACGACCCCATGGCGGTGTTTCTCACCGTCACCCTGATCGAGGTGCTCGCCACCGCCCAGCAAGGGCTGGATGGAGGCTTCCTGCTGCTGCAACTGGTCAAGCAGTTTGGTCTTGGCGCCGGGATTGGCCTTGGCGGCGGCTGGCTGTTGTGGCGCCTTATCAACACCGCCCGCCTGGCGCCGGGGCTCTATCCGCTGCTCACCGTCAGCGGCGGCCTGCTGATCTTCGCCCTCACCACGGCGGTCGGTGGCAGCGGCATTCTCGCCATCTATCTCACCGGTCTGTTGCTCGGCAACCTCGCCCTGCGCAGCCGCAGCACCACATTGTCGGTGCTGGACGGTCTGACCTGGCTCAGCCAAATCGGCATGTTTCTGGTGCTGGGGCTGCTCGCCTCGCCCCACAAGCTGCTGCCCATCGCCCTGCCCGCGCTGGCGCTGGCGATGTGGATGATCCTGTTTGCCCGCCCGGTGTCGGTCTGGATCGGGCTGCTGCCGTTCAAGAACTTCGCCCCCCGCGAGCGCTGGTTTATCTCCTGGGTCGGCTTGCGCGGCGCCGTGCCCATCATTCTGGCGGTGTTCCCCATGATGGCGGGGCTACCCAACGCTCAGCTCTACTTCAACGTCGCCTTCTTCGTGGTGCTGGTCTCGCTGATTTTGCAGGGCAGCTCGCTACCGCTGGCCTCAAAACTGGCGCGGGTGGAGGTACCTGCACCACCGTCCCCCATCAACCGCTCCGGACTCGAGATCGATCTCGACAGCCAGTGGGAGACCTTCGTCTACCAGCTGGGGGAGGAGAAGTGGTGCATCGGCTCGCCACTGCGGGATCTGCAGATGCCTGCCGGCACCCGGATCTGCGCCCTGTTTCGCGGCCGCGAGCTGCTCCACCCCTCGGGCAGTACCTGCCTGCAGGCCGATGACATCCTCTGTGTGATCGGTCACGAACGCGACCTCCCCGCCCTCGGCCAACTGTTCAGTCAGGCGCCGGAGCAGGATCTCGGCCCGCGCTTCTTCGGTGACTTCCTGCTGGAAGCAGCCGCGCGGCTGGTGGATCTCGCCCCTCTCTACGGGCTGGATGTGAGCGAGGTGGCGGATCAGACACTGGGCGATTTTATTGCCAGCCAGTTGGGCGATAATCTGGTGGTCGGTGACAACATCGAATGGCAGGGCCTGATCTGGACCGTGGCCGAAATGGACGAGAGCGTACCGGGCAAGATCGGGGTGCGCTTTCAGGAAGAGGACCCGGTCTGACCGACCGTCCCGTATCAAGTCCCCAGCAAGAAGGGAGAGTGTTATGCCATATCAAAGTTTGCTGTCCGGCCCCCTGCCCCCCGCAGCCAATCTGGGGGTAATTGAAGGCTTTTTTGGCAAGGGATGGAGCTGGCAGGCCCGCGCCCGCTACGCCCAGTGGCTGCCACGCCACGGTTACGGCTTCTATATCTACGCCCCGAAAGAGGATGGCTATCTGCGCAAGCACTGGGCCCTCCCCTGGCCCGAGCAGCAGCTGGCCGATCTCGCCGAGCTGGCGCGCCAGTGCCGCGCCAACGGACTCGCCTTCGGGGTGGGCTTGAGCCCCATGGGGGCTCATCACGACTACGATCGCAAACGCTCGGCGCTGCTTGAGAAAGTGCGCCTCATCGACGAGATGCTCCAGCCTGACATTCTGGCAGTGCTGTTTGACGACATGAAGGGGGATACCCCGGACTTGGCCCGTCACCAGCTCACCATCGCCCACGACATCGCGGCCCACAGCAAGGCAAGCCGCCTCATCTTCTGCCCCAGCTACTACTCGACCGATCCGGTGCTGGAGAAGGTGTTCGGCGCCATGCCACCGCGCTATCTGGAGGAGCTTGGCGAGCAGCTCGACCGCCGTTTCGAGATCTTCTGGACCGGCCCCAAGGTCTGCTCCAGCGAATATCCGGCCAGCCACCTCAAACAGGTGACCGAACTGCTCGGCCGCAAGCCCTTCCTGTGGGACAACTACCCGGTCAACGATGGCAGCAAGGCGAGCAGCTACCTGCACCTGCGAGCCTTCGAGAACCGCCCCGTCGAGCTGGCGGATCTGCTCGCCGGCCATGCGGTCAACCCGATGAAGCAGGCGGCGCTCTCCGCCCTGCCCCTCGCTACCCTGCCAATGAGCTACCGGCTCGGCAAACAATACGACCCCGACAAGGCGCTGCATGCCGCCCTCAACGCCACCTGTGGCCCGCAGATCTCGGCGATGATCGAGGCCGACCTGCCGCTGTTTCAGGATCTGGGGCTGGCACAGCTCACCTCCGAGCAAATTGCCGCTCTCAAGGCGCGCTATCTGCCGTTTCGTGACCAATCCTGCGTCGACGAAATCGTGCGCTGGCTGGACGGGGAGTATGTGTTCGACCCCGACTGCCTGACCGATTAAACCACCCCCGCGGGGGGGCAGAAGGGAGGTTGTATGGATGCACACCTGCTTTACCAGAATCTGGCGGTGATCGCCGCCTTCTTGCTGAGCTACAGCCTGATCGCGGGGCGCTTTGAATCAAAACTGGTCAATGGCCCCCTGCTCTTTCTGCTGACCGGCTGGTTGCTGGGGCCGGGAGGGCTGGAGCTGCTCTCCCTCTCTATCGACAGCGCCGGCATCAAGCTGCTGGCCGAGCTGACGCTGGTCATCGTGCTGTTCAACGATGCCGCCAACACCAACTGGCAGGTATTGCTGGCCAACCGCCAGCTCCCCATACGGCTGCTGCTGATCGGCCTGCCCCTCACCCTGCTCTGTGGCGCCCTGTTTGGCCACTGGATCTTCCCCGACTTGCCACTGCTGGAGATGGCCATCCTCTCCACCATTCTTGCCCCCACCGATGCAGCGCTCGGCAAGGCGGTGGTGAGCAACCCCGCGGTGCCGGCACCGGTGCGTGAAGGGCTCAATCAGGAGAGCGGCCTCAACGACGGCATCTGCGTACCTGTGCTGCTTCTGCTGCTGGCCCTTATCGCCCCCACCGAGCAGCACGCAGGCACCGCCACGTTGGCTATCACCCTGATGCTGGAGGAGATCGGCATTGGCCTGCTGGTCGCCTTTGTGCTGACCGGCCTCACCATACGGCTGCTGAAAATCTCCTATCTCAACGGCTGGCAACTGCCGCTCTGGCGCCAGCTCACCATGCCGGGCCTGGCCCTGCTCTGCTTTGCACTGGCCCAGACTCTCGGTGGCAGCGGCTTTATCGCCGCCTTTGTCGGCGGTCTCTTTATCGGCCACCGCCTCGGCGAGCACAAGCACGCCTATATGGACAGCTGCGAAGGCTACGGCGACCTGCTCTCCGTGGTGATCTGGATGGTGTTTGGCGCGACCCTGATGCCCATTCTGCCCGAGCTGCTGCACTGGCAATACTGGCTCTATGCCATTGCCAGCCTCACCCTGCTGCGGATGGTGCCGGTTTGGCTCAGCCTCATCGGTACCGGCCTCAAGCCCGAGCTCAAGCTCTTTATCGGCTGGTTCGGGCCGCGGGGCCTTGCCAGCATCGTCTTTGCGGTGATGGTGCTGCAAAACGAGCCGGCCCTGATTGGCCAGCGCCCCATCATCGCCACCGTGCTCTGCACCATCATATTGAGCGTCATCCTGCACGGCCTCACCGCCAACCCCTGGGTCGAGCGTTTCAAGCCTCGCTGAGCCACCCGGCGCCCATAAAAAATGCCACCGATCGGTGGCATTTTTCTTTTGTGGCGAGAGTCACTGACAGCTCTTACCCGAGCGCCAGCCAGACTCCCACCCCCAGCATCAGAGTACCAGCGATGCGGTTCATCCAGGTGACATTGCCGCTCTTGGCAAGGAAGTGGCGCAGAGTACGGCCACCGCTTGCGTAGAGCAGCAGACAGGAGAACTCGATGACCAGGATCAGCGCCACCAGCGCGCCGATCTGCGGCGCCATCGGCTTGTCGGCAGAGATAAAGGGGGGCAGCAGGGAGATCATGAAGGCCCACCCCTTGGGGTTGGCGATGGCGGTGACAAAGCCCTGCAGCGCCAGCCCCATGGAGCTGGTCTGTTGACCGGCCGAGAGATCCGCCGGAATGGCCATCTTCCCCTTGGCCTGCCACATCTGGATGCCAAGCCAAACCAGATAGGCGCCCCCCACATATTTGAAGGCGGCGAAGATCCCCGGATAGTTGAGCATGATGGCTGCCACCCCGATCACCGACAGTACCGATACCAGCCCGACCCCGATCAGCTCCCCCCACATCATGTGCAGGGTACGGCGCACCCCCAGGCTCATCCCCAGGGTCATCGACAGGGTCATGCACATGCCAGGGGTCACCGAGACAAAGAAAAAGGTCGGGATAAACAGAGCCAGAATGGCCGGATCGATCCAGCTGGACACAACACACCTCCATATGACGAGAGCGGGAAATCACGAAAACAGGACAGGATTGACACAACCCAGCCAGTTGTACCACATATTCAGGGGATAAAGGGCTCAATCATGCCTAAATGGCTCCTTTCTCACAAGAAAAAACCTTTTCTTCAGCACATTTCAGCAATAAAAGCCTGTGACAGCTCCTGACGTGCATGTGTAAGATGTCGGCTCCTCCAATTCCGGATTAGAGCCATTTATGTCATTGAATAATCTATCAATACGTGTCCAGGTCTTGATACCTTTGCTGCTGGCCAGCCTGCTGATGATGGTGATGATCGCCATCAGCAAACAGGGTCTGGATGAAGCCATCAATGACATAGATGAGACGACCCAGAGCGTGGTCCAAAACAAGGACGATATTGCCAAACTGATCCACGCCACCTACCGGCTGCGTACCAGCGCCATCTATGGCCTCTACGATGCCAAGCTGTTTGCCGCACTGCCCGCAAACCTCAACAGCGCCGAGCAGGAGATCAACGCCATCCTCAGCCGTCTGGTGCTCCCCGGTGCCGAGCAGGATAACCGTCAGGTCGCTGCCGCCCTGCAGGCCTACCTCAACCATACCCGCAGCAACATGCTGCCGCTGCTGGCGCAAAAACATCAGGGTGGCGGCGATCCGGTCGCCTACGAGGCGGCTCGCCTCCATTTCCGCGAGCTGGGTGAACAGCTGATCAAGCAGATCGACAGCATGTCCGCCCACATCAACCAGCTGATCCAGCAAGAGCTGGCCGAAGAGCAGGCCCACTACGACGCCACCCTGCTGCGTACCCTGTTGCTCACCGCCGGTACCCTGCTGGCGGCGCTGATCTGTGGCTGGGTCCTCTCCGGGCGCATCGTCAGCCCCATCGGTCAGTTGCAAGAGGTGATGCACGCCGTGGCGCAAGGGCGCTTCAACGTGCGCGCCAAAGCGGAGGGCAACAACGAGCTGACCCGTCTGGCCAAAGATATCAACCTCACCCTTACCCAGCTCGGCAACACCATCGAGAACCTGACCGGGATCAGCAACAGCGTCGCCTCCGCAGCCACCGAACTGGCCGCCGTGATGACCCAGTCCGAGGTCAATGCAAAGCAGCAGCACAGCGAGATCGAACAGGTCGCCTCCGCCGTGACCGAACTCTCCAGCACCGCTGACAACGTCAACCACAACGCCGCCATCGCCGATGAGCTGGCGCGGGATGCCAATGGCCGGGTCGAACAGGGGCTCGCCCTCTTTACCGAAAGCATCGCCGCCAACAGCCGGATGGCGGGCAGTCTGGAAGATGCCGCCGCCATCGTGGCCCAGCTCAAATCCCAGTCCGAGCAGATCGGCAAGGTAATTGAAGTGATCCAGGGGATCTCCGAGCAGACCAACCTGCTGGCGCTCAATGCCGCCATCGAAGCGGCCCGTGCCGGTGAAACGGGCCGTGGTTTTGCGGTGGTGGCCGACGAGGTGAGAATGCTGGCGGCCCGTACCCAGGACTCCACCAAGGAGATCCAGGCCATCATCGAGCGGCTGCAGAGCCAGTCCCAATACGCCAACAACGGCGTGCAGGAGACCCTGGAGATCCTCGGTCATAACCAACGCCTGTCAGCTCAGGTGCAGGATCTGCTGAGCGGCATTACCGGTGCCGTACGCCAGATCAACGACGCCAACGCCCAGGTCGCCACCGCAGCCGAGGAGCAGTCCTGCGTCACTGCCGACATCAATCGCAACATCACCAATATTCACGAGATCGTGAGCCAGAGTTCCGCCGGCATCAGCCAGAGCGCCAGTGCCAGCAACGAACTCTCCCAGCTCGCCGAGCAGCAACGCAAGCAACTGGCCCAATTCCAGCTGTAAGCGCACAAAGTGAACCAGACAAAAAGGCCCGCAAGGGCCTTTCTTGTTGATGGAGCAATGGCTTTGTCTCTGTTTTAAACGCCATTTTTTGGCCATTGGTGCCATAAGGGGCTGGGCTGCCCTGTCAAATATCGGTATGGTAGAGGCACGTTACTCCCCCTCACGTGAGCACACCATGAGCCTGAGATTCAAGAAACCCGCTTTTATCGCACTGGGGCTCATCGCCCTCATTTCCGCCGCCTGGCTCGACTACTACCTACCGGAGCACACCATCGCCACCATCACCGGGGTCGAGGTGAAGCGCACCGACAAGGATGGCCCCATCAGCCAGAAAAACCCGGCTGATGGCCCCACCACCGACGTCTATTACATCTACACCGAGCGCCCCGGCGAGAAGATCCGGGTGTTTCGCAATGAAGATACCGAGTGGGGCTGGCCCTTCTACTTCAAGTTCAACGCCGCCGACGTCCAAGCCAAGGCCAAGTCCATGGAGTTCGAGAAACGCCTGGCCATCATTACCTCCTACGGCTGGCGCGTGAACATGTTCTCCATGTTCCCCAACGTCACCAAGATTGAGAGTACCGAGCCTGACGCCTCCACCTGGAGCTTCTTCCGCTGGTTCTGGTTCGGCCTCTGGGCGCTGGTGATGGGCAAAGCAGCCATTGCGACCTGGCGCTACTTTGATCGTCTTGAGGGCGAGCTATGAGTGAGCCGAGCAAGACCCGCACCAGCTTCTACCGGCGGCTCTACGTGGCCTGGCTGATCAGTCAGGGCACGGATACGGTGCCTGCCATCATGGAGGCGACCGGCATGCCGCGCCGCACCGCGCAAGATACCCTGAGCGCGCTGGCCGAGCTCGACATCAGCTGTGCCTTCGAGCAGACCGAGGGGGCTCGCCACCTGCAGGGACACTACCGTATCAGCGACTGGGGCCCCATCAACCCAGCGTGGATCAAGGCTCAACTGCCGCTTATCAAAGAGACGTTGAGCTATCCCTGAAATGATGTCGAGTCAGGCCTGCGACTGGGGAACCTATTGCAATCCGGCATGGATCAAGGCTCAACTGCCGCTTATCAAGGAGACGCTTAGCTATCCCTGATCAGGGCGCTAAGCAACAATAAAAAAGAGGGGCCAGCCGACAAGGCTGGCCCCTCTTTTTTCAGGCCGATGGCGTAACAGGTCACCCTACTCGGGCATGGCCGAATCCTCAAGCTCCCCGTCAGACTCGCCGCGGGTGCAGTCGATGATGGAGCGCTTGGGGTTGTTGGGATCGCGCAGCAGCAGGGGCGCCAACCCCTCGTCATGCTTCTGCTCGTCGCCAAACTCGCTGCCGTAGGCGTTGTGGGTCAACCGGCGGGCATTGGCGATGGGAGTATCGACAAAGAGAGCATGCACTTCGAAGCTGGAGGCTGGCACGATAAAGCCGACCACCGGCAAGCCGTGCAGCTCCTCGTGCACCTTGTACCAGGCAAAGCCGTCACTCACCTTGTAGGGGGTATAGTTGGCCAGTTGTAGATTGGCGGGCCTGCCCGTCTCATCCACATAGAGATCGGTAAATTCACAGGTCGCCAGCCCCTGCCACATCCGCTCAAATGGCGTCGCACAGCCTGTCAGTTGCAACCCGGCCAGCAGCACCAAGCCTCTCTTCCACATTCCCCGCCCCTTCTTGCAAAAATGAACCGGCGCTCAGTCAAACGCCCGCAGCCGCGTCACCAGCAGATCGATAAAGCCCGGACGATCCAGCCCCAACAATACCAGCGCATTGGCTGGCTTGCCGGTCAGACCATAACGATCCACCACCGTCATCCCCACGGTATGCTCCCCGCTGGTCTCGATATCGACCCGGCACTCGACTCCATGGAACAGCTCGGGAGCCAGCAACCAGGCAATGGTACAGGGGTCGTGGAGCGGTGCACCAGCAAATCCCCACTTGGGATCCCGATGGTAGATCATGAAAAAGTCGAGCAGCCCGGCCACACACTGGGCTACCGGGTTGGTGATGGCGCGCACCCGCTCGATATCCTCGTCCATCACCTGCGCCTCATGGGTCACATCGAGGCCGCACATGGTGATGGGGATACCCGACTTGAAGACCATATCGGCCGCTTCCGGGTCCACATAAATATTGAATTCCGCCGCCGGCGTCCAGTTGCCAGCCCCAGCGGCGCCCCCCATCAATACGATGCGGGCAATCCTGGGTTTGAGCTCGGGATGAGCCGCCAGCAGCAGGGCGATATTGGTCAGCGGCCCAGTCGGCACCAGAGTCACGGGCTGCGGGCTCTCGCGCAAGCACTTGGCCATCAATTCAAGCCCAGTCATGGCCTGCGGCGCAAAGGCAGGATCAGGCAGTTTGGGGCCATCGAGCCCAGATTCGCCATGGACGTTGTCGGCGATAATCAGCTCGCGGGCCAGCGGTTTCGGTGCCCCGGCCGCCACCGGAATATCGTCCCGCCCCAACAAGGTGAGGATGCGCAGGGCATTGTTGAGGGTCTTGTCCGGCGTCTGGTTGCCCGCGCTGGTGGTGACCGCCAGCACCTTAAGTTCAGGGCTGGCCAGCGCCAGAATGAGGGCGATGGCGTCGTCGTGGCCGGGATCACAATCGAGAATAACGGGCAGTGCCATGGGATGAGTCCTTACAACATAACAGGGAGCCATACCTTAACAAGCAAGCCTCGGATGAACTCGGGAAGGGGTCACAAAACGGGGCCTTGTTGCTGACCTGGGCGGTTTGCACGGCACGCCACCTCGCTCAACACAGCTCATTATCAATAGGTTGCATGGCGTCATCCCGTTCATTTTCCGAGGCAGCGCACCGCCCATTCGCCCGGCCGCGCCGGTTCGGGTATGATCGTCCCCCGTTTCCAGCCCGTGTGCCCTATGTCCGTTATCGTCGACACCTTTATCGCTCCGCCCTGCAGTGCAGCCATCGAGATCCTGTTTGAGGATGAGCATCTGCTGCTCATCAACAAGCCGAGCGGCCTGCTGAGCCTCTCGGGCAAAAATCCGCAGAACCTCGACTCGGTGCACTATCGACTGGTGCAGGATTTCCCCGGCTGCACCCTGGTGCACCGCCTCGATTTTGGTACCTCAGGCATCATGGTGGTGGCCAGAAACAAGGCCATCAATGCCCTGCTCTGCCAGCAGTTCAGCCTGCGGGCGGTGAGCAAGGCCTACAGCGCCCTGCTGTGCGGTCATCTAGCTGACGACGAAGGGCTTATCGACGCCCCCATCGCCAAGGATCCGGCCATTTTCCCGCTGATGAAGATCTGCGCCACCAGCGGTAAACCCGCCCGCTCCCGCTATCAGGTGGTTGAACGGCTGGAGCAACAGATGCAGGGACAAACCGTGCCTTTGACCCGGGTACGACTGGTGCCGGAGACCGGCCGCACCCATCAGCTGCGCATCCACAGTCAGCTGCTGGGCCACCCCATCCTCGGCTGCGATCTCTATGGCGGCCTGCTGCAACCCGGCTGCGAACAGGCGCCGCGGCTGATGCTGCATGCCAGCGAGCTGGATTTTGTCCATACGGTGAGCGGCGAGCCGATGCAGATCCGCTGTGCAGCGCCTTTTTAGGGGCAATAGGTAGAGGCAGCCAGCAGAGACAACCAGCACGAGTGCGACGGGATCAGTGAAAGGGGTGACGGGAGAGGAAAAGCGGTAAACGGCGGATAAAGATAGGGGCCGCGCTTTCGCAACGGCCCCCACCCCCCACTCTTTGTGGTGCTATCAGATCAGCTTGCGGGCAGCGCCCAGTACGATCTTGATGGCATCAGATTCGGTCTTCGCCATGGTCTCGGCGTTCGGGATCTCTTGCTGGGTACGGTTGACGATAACGCCAGCCACCATACCGGCACGCAGGCCCTGGCTGGAGCACATGGTCAGCAGGGTTGCGGACTCCATCTCATAGTTCAGCACGCCCATGGCTTGCCACTCTTTCATGGACCCCTGGAAACGGCTCACTACACGGCCGGATACGGTGTCGTAACGCTCCTGACCCGGGTAGAAGGTGTCGGAGGAGGCAGTCACACCGATGTGCAGCTTGGAGCCCATCTCTTTGGCGGTGTTGACCAGCGCGGTGGTGCAGTCGAAGTCGGCAACAGCCGGGAACTCCATCGGAGCGAAGTGCAGGCTGGCACCGTCGAGGCGCACGGAGCCGGTGGTCACGATCACGTCACCCACGTTCAGGTGCGGCTGGATAGCGCCGGTGGTGCCGATACGCAGGAAGGTACGGATACCCAGCTGGGCCAGCTCTTCTACCGCGATGGAGGTGGACGGGCCACCGATACCGGTAGAGCAGATGATCACGGCCTTGCCGTCCATCTCGCCGCGCCAGGTAGTGAATTCACGATGGCTGGCCAGGTGCACCGGGTTATCCAACAGCTCTGCGATACGCTTCACGCGCTCGGGGTCACCGGGGACGATCGCCAGGGTGGCGCCTTGCAGATCCGCTTTCTTCAAACCCAAGTGAAATACATCAGACATATTGGACTCCTGGTTGCCCCCTGCCAGCATGGTCAGGGCACAAGTTAAGATGATTCTTTATGATACTTTCAAGCCTTTACCCCCCTCTTCGGGGAGGCGCCAACTATGGTCGAAAGCGCTTTCCAATTCCTTGAAGCGCCTCACACTTCCACGCATTGACAGTGACAAACATTGCGCAAAACGTTTGCTAACTCAATGAAATAATTGACAAACGTTTTTCTGCAAATCGAGTCAGATGCGAGAAAGTCAAGCCTGGTTCAGCGCTTAATTAACGACTCGTGATCGACCCCGTAAAGTTGTAAACAAGATGCTTTTGTATCCCTTTCTAGATGGTAGCCTAGCTCTTAACTACCACTTAATGGCTAACTATAGGAAGTCCATCATGGCTACATTCAAGTTCTATATTCCCGCTATCAACCTGATGGGTGCCGGCTGTCTACAAGAGGCCGCCGCCGATATCAAGGGTTACGGCTATCGCAAGGCGTTGATCGTCACCGACAAAATTCTCAACCAGATCGGCGTGGTCGCCAAGCTCACCACCCTGTTGGCTGAACATGGCATTGAAAGCGCTGTTTTCGATGAGACCAAACCCAACCCCACTACCAGCAACGTCGAAGCGGGTCTGGCGATGATCAAGGCCAACGGCTGCGATTGCGTCATCTCGCTGGGTGGCGGCTCGCCCCACGACTGCGCAAAGGGTATCGCGCTGGTCGCCGCCAACGGTGGCAGCATCAAGGATTACGAAGGGGTGGATCGCTCCGCCAAACCGCAACTGCCGCTTATCGCCATCAACACCACCGCCGGTACCGCCTCCGAGATGACCCGCTTCTGCATCATCACCGACGAAGCGCGCCACGTGAAAATGGCCATCATCGACAAGCACGTTACCCCGCTGATGTCGGTCAACGATCCCGAGCTGATGCTGGCCAAGCCAGCCGGTCTCACCGCCGCCACCGGTATGGATGCCCTGACCCACGCCATCGAAGCTTATGTCTCCACCATCGCCACCCCGGTAACCGATGCCAGCGCCGTGATGGCCATCGAGCTGATTGCCAAGCACCTGCGCACCGCCGTTCACCATGGCGATGACCTGCATGCCCGCGAGCAGATGGCTTATGCCCAGTTCCTGGCCGGCATGGCCTTCAACAACGCAAGCCTGGGCTATGTGCACGCCATGGCCCACCAGCTGGGCGGTTTCTATGACCTGCCCCACGGTGTCTGCAACGCCGTGCTGCTGCCCCACGTTCAGGCGTTCAACGCCCAGGTGAGCGCCGCTCGTCTGAAGGATGTCGCCCGCTACATGGGGGTGGACGTGAGTGCGATGAACGACGAACAGGGCGCCGCCGCTGCCATTGCCGCCATCAAGCTGCTGGCGCTGGATGTGAAGATCCCGGCGGGTCTGGAGCAACTCGGCGTCAAGGCCGATGACTTCGATACCCTGGCCAGCAACGCCCTGAAAGATGCCTGCGGCTTCACCAACCCGAAACAGGCGAGCCACGAAGAGATCGTCGCCATCTTCCGCGCGGCGATGTAAAGGCCACCGGATTGCCAGAAAGGGTCGCAGTGCGGCCCTTTTTATTGGCTGATGGATCAATGGCTTTTTACTTCCGTGGAGGGAGTCGGTATGATTTGCCGAGCCAAAAAGACTGTATGGATGATCTGAACTCGATATGCGGATGAAACACCTGATTGCCGCGGCTTTGACCGCCCTCACCCTCTCCGGTTGCAGCCTGGTCTATCGTATCGATATTCCCCAGGGCAACTATGTGGAACAAAAACAGGTCGACAAACTGCGCCAGGGGATGACCCGCGAGCAGGTCAGCTATGTGCTGGGGACCCCCATGCTGCGTGACGGCTTTGACCCCAACACCTGGTACTACCTCTATGAATTCCAGCCGGGCCACGGCGACAAGGAGCGCAAAGAGCTCACTGTCACCTTCGCCAACGACAGGCTGACCACAGTGACGGGTGACTTCCCGCTGCCAGCAGCCTTCAATACCCCGCTCTGATATCCCGCAAAACCGGCCTCGCGCCGGTTTTGTTTTATCCAGCCCCGCGTAATTCATCCTGCCCGACAACACTGAGTCATTTCTCCCCATTGCAGCTGCTCGCAAATTGCCTGATGCTGATGAGCAACCACCATGGCATCAACACCATCGAATGATACAGGGAGAATCCCCATGAGCCGGATCCTGATTGCCGGAGCCAGCGGCCTGATCGGTCGCGAACTGGTGCAGCAACTGCCTGCCGAACATGAACTGACCCTGCTCTGTCGCAAGCCGGGCAAGGAGGCGCACCACTGGCTGCCGGTCAATTTTGATGATCTGGCCAGCGTCACCCTCTCCCGCCCGGTCGATATCGCCTTCTGTGCCCTCGGTACCACCCGCAAGGAGGCGGGCTCTGCCGAGGCGTTTCGCCGGGTCGATCTCGACTATGTGGTCGCCTTTGCCGAACTGGCCCGCCGCCACGGCTGTCAACGGCTCATCGTGGTCTCGAGCATGGGAGCCAGTGCATCGTCCCCAGCTCTCTATCCGCGTACCAAGGGGGAGATGGAGCAGGCCCTGCTGGCCCAATCCTGGCCACGGCTCGCCATCGTGCGGCCCGCCATGCTGCTCGGGGAGCGCCAGCCACCGCGCCTCTCCGAGCAGATCTTTCAGACCATCTACCCGTTGTTTCGGCCGCTGCTGGTGGGCAAGCTCGCCCGCTGGCGTGCCATCGAGGCCAGTCAGGTGGCTCGCGCCATGATCGCCCTCTCGAAACTGCCCGCCGGGTGCGAGATTGTCGAGAACGAGCAACTGCTGGCCCTCTAAACTAGGCCTTCCCCACTACTTACGCACAGTGCTGCAAAAACAGAGCCGCAAAAACAGCAGGGCAAGCCAATTGGCTTGCCCTTTGTTTATCTGTTGGCGAGGTACCCTGACCGCCTCTTGCCATCACAGGCCGTGCTCGACTGTCAGGGCAACATCCATCAACCGCGAATATGGTCGATAAAGGCGTCGATCTGCTCGCGGGTGCAGGCGGGGTTCATAAAGACTGCTTTTTCCCCGGCGATGTAGGAGTACTTGCCGCGGGCGTCATAGTCGGAGTGGGCCACCGCCTCCACCCAGTTGGTGTAGAGCCCCACCTTGCCGCGCCCCTTGAACAGGCTGCGGTGGTAGTCAGTGTTGCGCTGCAGTCGCGCCTTATAGGCCGGGTCGCTGGAGCGGGCCAGCTCGAAGGCGAATTCGGCCTCCGGATCGCTCACCCACTCGGGATTGTAGATCTTGAAGCCGACACTCGGCCCCTGATTCTCCTGCGCCACCAGCTTGACGTTGCCCAGCTGGCTTAACCGGAAGCGGAAGTAATTGGCATTTTGCAGGCAGTGGGCCAGCACGGTGCGATACCCCTCCACCCCCATATAGTTGAGCGCCGCATAGGCACCAAACAGGCCACTCGCGCCGCGGGAGCACTCGATGGTGGATTGCAGGTGGGTCTGGCCCTGAATGTCCCGCTCGAAGTAGGAGAAGTTCTCCGGGTCATTCTCCATCGCCTTGAGGTCATCCTGCTCCTTGATCATCACCAGACTGGAGGTGTAGGGCACATAGCCCCACTTCTGGAAGTCGACGGTGAAGGAGTCGGCATATTTGAGCTCGGCAAAGCGCGCCACGTTGCGCTCGATCCCCGCCAGGGTGGCGCTGTTGATGGCGAGCGGGTTGGCGGCAAAGTCGTAACCCAGGAAGAAGATCATCGACCAGCCGATGGCGGCATCGACGTGGATATGGGGCTTGACCGCCACCTCAAACTGCTCGCAGAGGCGATTGCGCAGCTCGAACACGGGTTTCACCTGATCCACCCCGAAGGTGTCGGTGGTGCCCATGGTGAGCATGATGGTGGGCACCACGTGTTTCAGGGCAAAACAGGCGGTCAGGGTGCGCTCGAGGTGGTCGAGATCGATGTCATTGTTCTCCCCCACCTGAATGCGGATAGTCTTGTTCTCGATATCGACCCCGAGCAGGGAGAGGTTGGTGATATTGGAGTAGTGACCGCCCTGGGAGTTGATGATGCGGTAATCCTGATAGTGGCCGAGCCCCTTGTGCTTGGCCTCGGGCAGGCTTTTGCGAATGCCGAGCAAGTAGCCGTAGAGGTTACAGAAGGTCCCCCCCTGGGTGAAGATGCCGGTGGCGCGAGCCGGGTCGTAGCCCGCCAGCAGGGCAATCTGACGCACCACCTTCTTCTCCAGCTCCTCGGCCACTCCGGCGTATTCGGAGTAGACCAGATTGGGGTTGGCCAGAATGCCCAGCTGGGCGCCGTAGATGGCGGGATCCGCCGACATGGTGATGACGTTCTCGACGCTGGAGGGGTTCTCCCAATCCTTCGACAGGGCGGCGGCAAACAGCAGCTCGGCCATGGGCTCGCCCAGGGTGCGCATGGTGGCGGGCACCGGCATGGTCTCGCAGAGATCGGCCAGGCGGGCGCGGCCATCAGGCCAGGCATTCAAACGGGCATCGGGAGCCAGGCCACGGGCCCGAAATTCATTGAGGGAGGCAAATCCGGGTTCGCGAAAAATGGGCCAGAGATCGGGATTGCGCGAGAAAAAGTTGGCTTTGACTGTGGCGAAACGGGCGGAGAAATCGGGGTGGACGGCATTGACGCTTTCGTCTTGAAGATAAACTAAGTCACTCATTTTTATACCATTAGTACAGCAAATGTGCGGCCGTTATACCCCTGTACCAGCGGGGCCAACAGTGACAATATCTAATGGCCTACCCTACTTTTTGTCATGTATCAGCCATCACAAGGGCTGGCAAAAAGGCGCCTTTGAGGCGCCTCTTTATATTTCGTGATCTTGCTCCCATCCTGGCTGACAGCGCCCTCACTACCGGACCGCCATCAGTGCAGCGCCTCCTCAACGCAGGGAGGCCAACAGCCACTCGGCAAACTCCGTCAGCTCACTCTGCTGCTGCGGAAAGGCCGCCAGCCAGGGCTGCAGGCGCGCGGAAACCGCCTCCGGTCGATAGCCGCAACCCGCCAGCTCGGCCGCCAGCAGATCAAACGGAGCCGGCTCCAGAGTATCGCTAAAGAGCTGTGCCCGGGTGATGACCCCCTTCTCCACATCAAAGTGCAACTCCACCCCGCCCCAGCTGAACCGCTCCTCCAGCAGATGGCTGAACGCCGGGGCATGGCCATAGTTCCACTCCCAGCTGCGCTGGCGAGCGAAGGTCTCGGCAAAGCCCGGCAGATCCGGCATCTGCTCCGGGGAGATATGCTCGGGCTCAACTCGCGCGCCGTAATGGTGGAAAAAGGCCTCCTGCAGCGCCTCGCTCATCTGTCGATGGTCGATCCCCGGCAGCAGTTCGCACAGATTGGCCACCCGGCTGCGCACCGAGGTGATCCCCTTGGCCGCCAGCTTCTTGGGGTCGGGGTTGAGGTAGTTGGCAAGGCGGCCGAGATCGGCGTCCAGCAGCAGGGTGCCGTGGTGGAACCCGCGATCCAGGGTCTCCCGATAGGCCGACCCCGATACCTTGCGCTCCCCGTCCGGGGTGGCCACCAGCAGATCGTTGCGACCGGAGGCAAAGGCTTCAATCCCCAATCGCTTGAGCCCGTCCAGCACGATGGCGGTGGAGACGCTCTTGTCATACTCCGGCTTGCCCGCCATGAAGGTGAAGCAGCTGTTGCCAAGGTCGTGGAACACGGCGCCGCCACCGCTGCTGCGACGCGCCAGGGTCACCCCGTCCTCTTCCATGCGGCGGGTATTGCACTCCTTCCACGGATTCTGGGCACGGCCAATCACCACGGTATTGGCGTTGCGCCAAAGGAACAGCACCCGTTGACGGGGATCCATCTGGCGGAAGATGCACTCCTCGACGGCCAGATTGAACAGGGGATCGTGAGAGTCGGAGACAAGCAGACGCAAGCGGGACATAAAAAGACCTTATCCGGAACTGGGGGCAGCATGATAACACTGACGGGGTACCATCACTGAGCTGTCGCACATTAACCGGTGCGCAGCAGCCGCGATACATTTGTGTCACACCTGACTGCCCCATAAAAGTATCTATTGATATAACGACACAGCTTGACGTGCAACCACGAAAAAAATGCAGTCAAGCCACAATGACAACGATAAAAACGGGAAAAAGTGGCTAGAATGCGACCACTTCGATAGGCCATATGACTCTCTTATTGGTCACATAACTTGCAAAAAAACGGCATGTATCCATCCCGTGTGATGAACGACACAAAAATGACTTTCCAACCCCCCTATACCCCATTGCAAACGCCTTTTCTCCCCTTGCAGGTGACACAAAATTGCTTGAATCTAGCCTAGACACCGCTCCCGAGAGAAACGTTGTATGACGGAGAACGCAGCCCCCCGCCAGCCCCTCAGCTGGTTTATGCCAATGCTGGTCAGTATGGTCATCGCGACCCTGACCTCTCCCCCGGTGCGAGCCGGCGAGCAGGTCATCGTCCAGTTGCCGTGGCAACACCAGTTCCAGTTTGCCGGTTACTACGCGGCCATCGCCAAAGGGTTTTATCGGGAGGCCGGTCTGCATGTCACCCTGCGCGAAGCGGACTCTCGCACCGATGTGGTCAGCGAGGTGATCTCGGGAAAGGCCCAGTTTGGCATCAGCGGCAGTGATCTGCTGCTGGATCGGGCTGCCGGTCGTCCGGTGGTGGTGCTCGCCGCCCTGCTGCAGCACTCGCCGCTGGTTCTGCTCACGCTGGATAGGCCAGATATTCGCAACCCGGCCGATCTGGCCAACAAGCGACTGATGCTGGAGCCGGGCTCCAACGAGCTGCTGACCTACCTTTCCCACCATACCCGCAGCCGCGACTGGGTCACCCTTCCCTACAAACAGGGGATTCAGGCACTGCTGGCGGGCAAGGTGGATGCCATCAGCGCCTACAGCACTACCGAGCCCTTCTATCTGCAACAAAAAGGGATTCCCTATCGGGTCTTCAGTCCGCGCACCATCGACTTCGACTTCTACGGCGACAACCTGTTTACCTCCGAGCGGGAGCTGATCACCCGACAGGATCGGGTCTACGCCTTCCAGCAGGCCAGCCTCAAGGGGTGGCGCTATGCGATGGACCACCCCGAAGAGATGATCAACCTCATCATGGAGCAGTACCCGACCGGCGCTGGCCGTGAACAGCTGGAGTTCGAGGCTCGCGAAACCAGAGCGCTGATGCAGCCGGATCTTGTCGAACCGGGTTATATGCAGCAGGAGCGCTGGCTGCAGATCGCCAAAACCTATCTGGAGGCAGGCATGCTCACGGTATTGCCCAACCTCGACCGCTTTATCTACGACCCGGCGCAGGAGCGGCTGCGCCAGCAACGGCTGCTGCTCGACAAGAGCGTGGCGGTCGCCATGCTCATTACCTTTACCCTGATGACCCTGCTCGGCATCTTCTTGCACCTCTATCTGCGCCTGCGTCAGGAGGCGCGGGATCGCCAGCGGCTGACCCGTGAACTGGCCCAGAGCGAGCAGCACTATCGCTTCGTGGCGGAGAACAGCGCCGATGTGATCTGGACCATGGATGCCGCCAGCTTGCGCTTTCGCTATGTCAGCCCGGCCATCGCCCCCCTGAGCGGCTACGAGGCCCCAGAGCTGTTTGCCCTGCCCCTCAAACAGCTGCTGCCGGATGCCTCAAGGCAACTGCTGCGCGAGGAAATCTCCGCCACCCTGGAGGCATGGCAGCGGGGAGAACATGACCAGACTCGCCGGGTCATTCGCACCCAGCTGCGCCACAAGGATGGCCATCTGGTGGCGACCGAGACCATCACTACCCTCCATGGCAACCACAATGCCCAGCCGGAGGCGATCCTCGGGGTCACCCGGGATATCACCGAGCGGGCAGCGCGAGAGGAGATGATGCGCCGCCTCGCCTTCTACGACCCCCTCACCGGGCTGCCCAATCGCCGCTTGCTGCAGCAACGGCTCAAGGAGCTGATGGAGCAGGAGACGCCCCGTCCGCTGGCATTGATGTTTATCGATCTCGATCACTTCAAGCCGATCAACGACACCTTCGGCCATGAAACCGGGGATATTCTGCTCAATATGGTGGCCGAGCGGATGAGCCACTGCGTGCGCAAACAGGATCTGGTGGCACGGCTGGGGGGCGACGAGTTCGTTATCTTGCTGCCGGAGAGTGGTGACGAAGTGCTGGCGGTGGCCGACAAGCTGCACCAGCAGCTGCGCCATCCGTTCCAGCTGGAGGGGCAGGAGCTGCTTATCTCCAGCAGTATCGGGCTGGCGCTCTATCCCGAGCACGGGGAGGATGCCAAAACCCTGATGCACCACGCCGATCAGGCCATGTATCAGGCGAAGAATCGCGGCCGCGGCCGGGTCTGCCTCTTTACCGAGGGCCTTGATCCCGAGCAGGGGGCACTGCTGTGGCAACCCGGCCACGAGTGCGGTCACCCGCGCATCGATGCCGAGCATCGCCAGCTCTTCGTATTGACCAACCGGCTGCTGGAGCGGATGAAAGATCAGCACGAGGATCCGGCCCCGTTTCTGGAGAGTCTGGAGAGCCTGTTCGACATGGCTCGTCACCACTTCGCCTTTGAAGAGCAGATGCTGGCGGAGATCGACTATCGGGAACTCGTCAGCCACCGTCAGGATCACCAGCGCCTGCTAAACAAGGCGGGCCAGCTGCTGCACGCCGCCAAAGCGGGGACACTGGGCAACGACGAGCTGCTCAACTTCATCATTCAAGAGCTGGTGGTCGGCCACATGAGTCAGGCGGATCGCCGCTACTTCCCCCTGTTCAGATCTGAGCGCAGCCTGTCGGTTGCGGAGGTGGTCACCTAGTCCCCCCTGTTCAGCCCCGAGCGTAACGCGCCTCTTGCGAAAGGGGCAACCTAGTCACCGCGCAGGGCAACTACTGGGTCGAGACGCACTGCCCGCAGCGCAGGAGCGACCCCGGCCAATAGGCCAACCAGGGCGCTGCAACCGAGCGCCAGCAGCAGATAGAGAGGATGAAGGGTGAGCGGCAAGCCGGCCGCCAGCAGGGTGAGCAGTAGCTTGAGCCCCCCGAGCAGGGCCAACCCCATGGCCCCGCCCAGCAGCGCCAACACCACGGCTTCGAGCAGGAACAACAGCAGGATGCGGCGCCGTGGGCAGCCCAAGGCCATCAGCAAGCCCACTTCAGGGATCCGCTCCTGCTGGGCGATGCTCATGATGCTGAAGATGCCGACCGCCCCGATCAGCAGCGAGATAATGCCGAGCCCGCCAACCGCCAGCTTGATGATGGAGAGAATCTTGTCGAGGCTGGTCAGCATGTCCTGCTGGGAGGTGAGGGTAAAATCCTCGGCGCCGTGGCGGGCGATCAGCACCCGCCGGATCTGGGCGGTGATCTCGGCCTCCGCCTGACCGGCGCGATAGATGACATCGATCTCCTGCAGCCCCTCCTTGTTGAACAGCGCCTGGGCGTGAGCGGCGGGCAGATAGATCATGTCGTCCAGATCAAAGCCGAGAAATTGCCCCTTGGGCGCCAGCACGCCAGCCACCCGAAAACGGCGATCACCAGCGCGCAATAGACTCCCAGGCGCATCGCCCCCGGGAAACAGCTCCGCCGCCACCTTGGCCCCCAGCACCGCATAGGCGCGGGGCATGGCACTGTCGTCCGCGGGCAGAAAACGTCCCTGCACCAGGGTGAGTCGCCAACCGGAGAGCGCCGCCGGGCCGGTGCCCAGAATGGCGGTGCTGCGGGTCAGTCCGCGGCTGCGCACCTCCCCCTGCCCCTGTACCACAGGAAGCGCCGCCTCTACCCCTGCCAATCTGGCGAGGGCATCGGCGTCCTCCAGTAGCAGGGGACGGCTGCTGGAGAGGATGCCGGGCGGGCCGCCGGCGGTTTCGGTCTTGCCCGGGGTCACGGCGATCAGCCGGGTGCCAAATTGGGAGAAGCTGTCGAGCAGATAGAGCCTGAGCCCCTCGCCGATGCCGGTGAGCAGGGTCACCGAGGCGATCCCGATGGCTATCCCCAGCGCCGACAGCAGGCTGCGACTGCGCCCCGCCAGCAAGGCACGCCAGAGCCAGAACAGCAGATCAGCGGCGCGCATCAGCCACCGCTCCACTGCCCGCTGCGCAGGCTGCTGACCGGATCTTGCCGTGCCGCCCGGGAGGCGGGCAGCCAGCTAAAAAACAGCCCGGTCAGCAGGGCCGCCGGTATGGTGCAGAAAGTAGCGAGCAGAGGGACTGCCGCCGGAAATCCGGGCCAAATCACTCCGGCGAGGCCAACCAGGGCATAGCCCAACACAGTGCCAAACAGCGCGCCACTGCCGCTCAGCAACAGCGCCTCCCACAAAAACAGCTGGCGGATCTGGCGACTGTCGGCCCCCAGCGCCTTGAGCAGGCCGATCTCGCCGGTGCGCTGGCGGGTGCTGATCAGCGCCAGATTCATCATCATGATGCCGGAAACCAGCAGGCTGATGGCGCCGATGCCGGCAACTGCCAGGGTGAGGGTCGAGAGAATGGTGGAGAAGGTGGCCAGCATGGCGTCACGGCGCACCACGGTCACATCGAGCACCCCGTGGCGCGCCTGCATCAGCTGCTCCAGTCGCTTGACCAGCGGCGGCACGGCTTGCCCCGCCAGCGGCTGGATCAGCAGCCGAAACAGCCCCTCGGTATTGAACAGCCGCATGGCGCTACCGACCGGGATCAGCGCGGCTTCGGCCATATCCATCCCCAGATTGCTGCTCTGGCTGGTGAAGACCCCCACCACCCGAAAGCGACGATTGTCAAAACGCAGCCACTGGCCGACCGGATCGGCCTGACCGAACAACTCACGGGCCACCTTGGCCCCGAGCAGAACGGCCGGTCGATCCTCTGCGGCATCCCCCGGCAGCCAGCGGCCGGAGAGCAGCTCCAGCCCGTGGGTATCGCGCAGCCCGTTGCTGCTGCCAAGCAGCATGGTCTGGCGCAGCCGCGCCCCTTGTTTGGCCTCGGCAAAGCCCATCACCAGCGGCACCAGCCGCACGTTTGGCTGGTGCTGGCCAAGGTAGTGCATATCATCGAGAGTGATCTGCCGCAGACTGTTGCCAGTGACCGGCGGCAGCCCGCCGGTGGTCTCCTTGCGGCCCGGGAACATCACCAGCAGATCCTTGCCAAGGGAGCTGAACTGGTCGGCCACATAGCGCCTCGCCCCCTCCCCCAGCGCGGTGAGCAGCAGCACCGAGGTGACGCTCAGACTCACCGCCAGGATCAAGACCAGCGCCCGTGAACGCTGACGCAATAACGCCACGGCGGCAAAGCGGATCACATCGGGGCGCCGCATTCAGCCACCGCCGCTATCAATGTTGATGCGGCCATCGTTCATCAGGATCCGCCTGCCCGCCCGCTCACCGAGGCGCGGATCATGGGTCACCACCACCAGCGTGATCCCCTGCTCCCGGTTGAGCCCCTCCAGCAGGGTAATCACCTCCTCCCCGGAGCGGGAGTCGAGATTGCCGGTGGGCTCGTCGGCCAGGATCAGCCGCGGCGCCATCGCCATGGCCCGGGCGATGGCCACCCGCTGGCGCTGACCACCGGAAAGCTCGGCAGGGCGGTGTCCGGCCCGGTTCTCCAGCCCCAGCTCCCCCAGCAACTGCTGGCTGCGGCGATGGCGCTCGGCGGGGGCGATCCCGCACAGCATCAGCGGCAGCTCGACGTTTTCACGGGCGGTGAGGCGGGAGATGAGGTGAAACGACTGGAACACGAAACCGATGCGATGGCCGCGCAGCTGGGCCAATGCGGGTTCTGACAGGGTGGCGGTGTCCTCCCCTCCCAGCCAGTAGCGCCCCTCGTCTGGCCGATCCAGCAGCCCCAGCACATTGAGCAGGGTCGATTTGCCGGAGCCCGAGGGGCCCATCACCGCCAGATACTCCCCCTCGGCAACCCGCAGGGAAACGCGATCGAGGGCGGCCACTTCGCTCCCCCCCAGAGTGAAACGACGGCTGACGGCATCAAAGCGAATGAGATCACTCATCCGTTTGTTCCGTGGCGGCGCTGAAAGGGCCCTCCCCGACAATCTGTCCGGGCTGGGCTGCCAGCCGATCACCGGCGGCGAGCCCCTCGGCCACCTCAATCCAGTTCCAGTTCTCCACACCCCAGCGGGGTACCACCCGCACCAGCTTATCCCCTTCCAGCCGCAGCACGCTGCCATCGTCAGCCCGGCTGCTGGCCGCTACCCGCAGCACATCGGTGGCGCGGGTCACCTCGACCTCAAGGTCGGCACTGTAGCCAATAAGCAGGGGCACATCGGTGGGCAGGGCAGTGAGCGCTGCCTCCACCTCGACGGTGCGGGCCTGTTTCTCCAGCTCCTTCACATAGGGGGCGATACGGGTGACAGTGGCGGCAAAATCGCGCCCGGGCATGGCGTCAAGCAGTACCCGGGCAGACTGGCCCACCTTGAGGCGGGCGGCATCCACCTCATCGATGGGGGCTGAGACATAGAGACAGCGATCGTCGATGAGATCGATCACCGGAGGCATGGCCACTCCGGGCGGTGAGGGAGTCATGTATTCGCCCAGCTTGCTGTTGACCTCCGCCACCACCCCGGCAAACGGCGCCAGCAGGCGACGCTCGCTCAAGCGGGCCTCCACCTGGGCGACCTGCGCCTCGTCGACCCGCTCCTGCTGACGGGATGCCTGACAGACATAGCGGCGGGTATCGGCCAGATTCTGGGCCTGCTCGGCGAGGGTGCGGGAGGTGAGATTTTTGGCCAGCAAGGTGGCCAGCCGGTTGGCCTCCCGCTCGTAGTAGGCCGCCTCGCTACAACGCTCCTCGCGCTGGGTCTTGCCGAGCGCCTGCTGGGCACGGGCACGGGCAAGATCGGCGTGAATATCGTCACTCCAGAGGGTCAGCAGCAGATCTCCCCGGGCTACCCGCTCCCCGGCCTTGACGGCGATCTGCTCCACCACGCCGCCACCGGGCAGACTGAGTCCGGCCCGCTGACACGACTTGATGGTGCCAGCCCGGGTATTGACCACGGTGACCAGCACATCCCCCCGCCCGACCTCTGCCAGTCTGATCGGCGTCGGCTGCGGTCGCCACCACCATGCCGCGGCAGCCACCGCTACCACAGCGCCACTTCCCCACCACAGCCAACCTCTCTTCATCGCGCATCCTTTCGCTAGTGACTCCCGTCATGTGCGTCGGGAGAGCAGGGCATAATAGAGCAAGGGTATCACCACCAGGGTGAGCAAAGTGGAGACCAGGATCCCGAAAATCAGGCTGATGGCCAGTCCGTTGAAGATGGGATCATCGAGGATAAACAGAGCCCCGATCATCGCCGCCAGCGCCGTCAGCATGATGGGTTTGGCCCGCACCTGCGCCGCTTCGATCACCGCCTGCTCGAACGCCATTCCGGCGCTGCGCTGCTGCTCGATAAAGTCCACCAGCAGGATGCTGTTGCGTACGATAATCCCGGCCAGGGCGATCATCCCGATCATCGAGGTAGCGGTAAACTGGGCCCCCAACAGGGCGTGGCCCGGCATCACCCCTATGATGGTGAGCGGAATGGGAGCCATGATGATGAGCGGCACCAGATAGGAGCGGAACTGTGCCACCACCAGCAGATAGATGAGGATCATCCCCACTCCGTAGGCTAGCCCCATGTCGCGGAAGGTCTCGTAGGTAATCTTCCACTCTCCGTCCCACAACAGCGCCACCTCCCCCAGTTTGTCGGGCTGCTGCACGTAATATTGGGGCAGGTCGATATCGGCGCCGGCGGCAAACATGCCGTAGAGCGGGCTGTCGGTATTGCCACCCATGTCGGCCACCACCATCACCATGGGCTGCATGTTCTTGTGCATGATATAGCTGGGGGCCACCTCATCACGGCGACTCACCAGCTCGGAGACCCGCACCAACTGGCCGCTCTGGCTGCGCACCTTGAGGGCCAGTACGCCCGCCAGATCCCGTTTGTCACCGGGAGCCAGTTCGATGCGGATCGGCACCGGATACTTGGCGCCGTGCCCCTGCAGCCAGCTGGCATCCTGATAACCCACCCCGCCATTGAGGGTGTTCACCAGATCCCCGAGATCGACCCCGAGCAGGGCCGCCTTGCTGCGATCCACCACCAGCCGCCACTTGGGCTGCGGGTCTGTCAGATAGATATCCACATCCACCAGATCCGCCGTGGCTACAAAGCGGGCCTGTACGGCGCGAGCGGCCGCTTCGCGGGCGGCCTGAGTCGGGCCATAGATCTCGGCAACGATGGGGGACCAGACCGGCGGGCCGGGCGGCACCTCAACGACTTTCAGGTTGCCCCCTGCCGCACTGGCGATGGCCTGCAGCGGCTCCCGAACCGACTGGGCAATCTGGTGACTACTGCGATCCCGTTCATGCTTGTCCACCAGATTGACCTGAATATCCCCCACGTTGGCGCCGCTGCGGATAAAGTAGTGGCGCACCAGCCCGTTGAAATTGATGGGGGCGGCGGTACCGGCGTAGATCTGGTAATCCTTCACCTCCTCCACCTTGGCAAGCTCCCGCCCAACCGCCAGCAGGGTGCGCTCGGTCTGCTCCAGGGTCGCCCCCTCCGGCATATCGAGCACCAGCTGAAATTCCGACTTGTTGTCAAACGGGAGCATCTTGAGCACCACCCACTGCACCACCGGCATGGCGGTAGCCGCCCCGACCAGCAGCAACACAACTAGCCAGAGCTTGCGTCTGGCGCGCTTGGCGCCATCACCAATCAGAAAAGGGGTCATCAGCCGGTGAAAAAGACCCGCCTTGGCTTCACCGTGGGCACCGTGCACCTCACCCTTGAGCAAATGGCTCGCCAGCCAGGGGGAGAAGATAAAGGCCACCAGCAGGGAGATAAGCATCCCCATGCTGGCATTGATGGGGATGGGGCTCATGTAGGGGCCCATCAGGCCGCTGACAAAGGCCATCGGCAGCAGGGCCGCAATCACGGTCAGGGTCGCCAGTATGGTCGGCCCCCCCACCTCGTCCACCGCACCCGGAATCAGATCCTTGAGCGACCCCTTGCCCAAACCGCGATGGCGGTGGATGTTCTCCACCACCACAATGGCGTCATCCACCAGAATGCCGATGGAGAAGATCAGCGCAAACAGCGACACCCGGTTGAGGGTAAAGCCCCAGGCCCAGCTGGCGAAGAGAGTCAGTGCCAGGGTGATGACGATGGCAATGCCAACGACCAGCGCCTCGCGCCAACCCATGCTCACCAGTACCAGCAGAACCACCGCCGTGGTGGCAAAAATCAGCTTGCCGATGAGGGTGTTGGATTTGGTCTCGGCGGTGACGCCGTAGTCCCGGGTCACCGTCACCTCGACTCCTGCCGGGATAAGCCGGTTCTGCAAACTCTCGACCCGCGCCTCCACCCGCTTGGCCACATCGACCGCGTTCTGGCCCGGCTGCTTGCCGATGGCCAGGGTCACCGCCGGATAACTGGCATGTCCCAATCCCATCCAGCTGCGTTTGGTCGGAGTCTCCTGACCCAGAGAGACCCTGGCCACCTCCCCCAGATAGACCGGCTTGCCGTCGTGCAGCCCCACCACCAGCTCTCTAGCCTCCTGCTCACTTTGCAGGAACTGCCCCACCTGCACCTTGATCTCACTGTTGTTCTGCTCGATAGCCTGTGTCGTGCCTACCTGATTGGCGGCCGCAAGTCGCTGACTCAGTTCGCCCCAGCTGATGCCGTGGGCGCTGAGGGCCGCCGGATCCGGCATCACCCGCAACACGGCACTCTGGCTGCCCAGCGTGTAAATATCGCGGGTACCGGGAATGCGCTTGAGTTCGGTCTCCAACTCATGGGCGACCCGGGTCAGCTCGGATGCCCCCAGTTGCTTGCTCCCCTCTTTACTCCATAAGGTCAAACTGACGATGGGGACATCATCGATCCCCCGGGGTTTCACCAGCGGCTGACCGACTCCGATCCCCTGTGGCAACCAGTCGCGGTTGGAGTCGAGCTGGTTGTTGAGATCGACGATGGCCTGCTCGCGGCTCACCCCCACCTTGAACACCACCACCAGCAGGGCGCCATCGGGTTGGGAAAAAGAGTAGAGGGTATCAATGCCCTTTATCTGGGAGACCACCTGCTCGGCAGGGGTAGTGACGAGAGAGGCCACTTCAGCCGGAGTGGCTCCCGGGAAGGGAATATAGACATCAGCGAAGGTGACATCGATCTGCGGCTCCTCCTCCTTGGGGGTCACCAGCACTGCAAACAGGCCAAGCAGCAGCCCCACCAGCGCCAGCAGCGGGGTGATAGCCGAGCCCTGAAACAGCGCAGCCAGCCGACCGGCAGGCCCCAGCCTCTCCTTGTTGCCGTTCAGCTCGCTACTCATGGGCCACCTCCTGCTGCTGCGCCCAGGCATCGGGAGCCAGCTTGTCACCGGCTTGCAGCCCGGCCAGGATCTCGCACTGTCCCTCGACACAATGGCCGACCCGCACCGGCGTCAGGGCCCAGCCCGCGGGCTGCTGCAGATAGACGCCGTTGAACTCCCCTTGCCGCAGCAGGGCGCGATCCGGCACCTGCAACACCTGACGTTCACCCTGTTTGAGCTGCACCTTGAGCCACATGCCGGGCAATACCCCGGCAGTTTGCGGCGGCAAGTCGAGGCGCAACTTGAAGGCGTGGCTCTGGCTGTCGGCATAGTTAAAGCGGGTCAATTTGACCGGGGTAACAGGCTTGCCATCCGGCAGCAGCACCTGCACATCCGCAGGCTCACGAGCCAGCGTCAGGGCGGATTGGGGCAACTCCACCTCCACCCGCAGTGTGTCGAGAGAGAAGCCGGAGAGCAGTGGGGTACCGGGGGCGACAGTCTCCCCCAGCTCTACCAGCCGTTTGGTCACCACCCCGGCGTAGGGAGCCAGAATGCGGGTATAACCGTAGGCCTCGCGGGCCTGAGTGAGAGCCGCATCGGCAGCATTCACCTCGGCGCGGGCGGCGCGATCCGTCGCCTGGGCATTATCGAGCTGGGCGCGGGTGATCACCCCCTTGGCAATCAGCGCCTGAAAGCGGGCAAGCTGGCGCTCGGCTTCCACTTGCTGAGCCTGCGCCCGCGCCAGCCGCGCCTCGGCCCCCGTGACGGCGGCAAACTGCTCCTTACCGCTGATCTCCAGCAGCGGCTGCCCCGCCTGCACCTGATCGTTCACATCTACCAGCATGCGGGAGACCCGGCCGCTGGTCTGGGCCGCCACCGTCCCCTGATTGATGGCACTGACGGTGCCATCCAGCGTCAGCCAGTCGGTCACCGGCTGTGGCGCCACTGTCAACAGGGGCACTGTCAGTGGGGCAATAGACTCCCCGTCTGCGGCAAGGGCCTGGGGGGATGTCATGGCCTGCGATGTCATCACCAACAAGGTGATCCCCAGCAACCGGATCTTTTCCATCATTACTCTCCTTCCCTGGCGTAATCTGTCACTTCACGGGATCAGGCGGTATGGGACTGGCGCACCTTATCCACTCCCCGAACTGGCGCCTTGGTCAGCACCCTGGCCAGCCCTCTGTCAAACAGCAAGATCCCGGCCACCATGGCCGCTATAAACAACATTATCATGGGCTGCCCGCTGGAAATGAGACTCAGAGCAGGCCCCGGGCAGATACCGACCAATCCCCAGCCGATGCCAAACAGTGCGGCCCCGCCGATCAGCCGGCGCTCCAGTCTGGGAGCCGGTACGGCGACGATGGGCTCCCCCAGCACACTCTCGCGACGGGGTTTCACCAGCAGAAAATAACCCGGCATAAAGACCAGCAGGGCCCCTCCCATCACGAAGGCGAGGCTGGGATCCCAGGCCCCGGCCAGATCGAGAAAACCGGTGACCCGGGCGGGATCCATCATGCCGGAGATGGCCATCCCCAGCCCGAACAACACACCCGCAAACAAACTTGTCAGCAACTTCATGGCAATCAGCCCCTTACAGCAGATGATGAGTGACGAAGACGGTGATAAAGCCAGCCGCCATAAAGGTCAGGGTGGCGACGATGGAGCGCAGGGAGAGCCGCCCCATGCCACAGATGCCGTGGCCGCTGGTGCAGCCATTGCCAAGACGGGTACCGATGCCGACCAGCAGACCGGCCAGCAGCACTACAGGCCAGCCGGGCAAGGTGGTGAATGCGGGCATGGTGGCCCAACCCAGAGTCAGCGCCAACCAGGCGCCCGCCCCCAGCCCCAGCAGAAACAGCACCCGCCACGGTGCACGGTGTTGCAGCGCACCGGCCAAAATGCCGCTGATCCCGGCCACCCGGCCGTTGAACAACATCAGGATCAGGGCCGACAGCCCCGCCAGCATGCCACCGCCCAAAGAGAGCAGCCATTGGCTTTCCATCATCAAGATTCCTTATTTTCCGAGTGACAAAAATGGGTTTGCAACGCTCCCAGTACATCGGCCGCCGCCTCGCTCACCAGCGAGTAGTAGATCTGCTGGGAGACCTTGCGCGAACGGATCAGGCCGTAGCGCTTGAGCACCGACAACTGCTGGGAAAACGCCGACTGCCCGAGTTGGCTATGGGCCAGCAGCTCCCCGACCCCCTTCTCCCCCTCCACCAGCTGGCAGAGCACCATCAGGCGTTCGGGATGAGCCAACGCCTTGAGCAGGGAGGCGGCGGCTGTCGCATGTCTGTTCATCTCGTCGAATTGGCTCATAAGAGTAAATTAGCAATTGCTGATATTTGTTCTATTGTATAAAACAACACTAAATTAGCAATATCTAAAGTAAATAAGGAGAAAGACCATGACAGTAGATAACGGAGTCAGAATCGTCGCGGGTTGCATGTTGCTGCTCTCGCTTATCCTTACCACCTGGGTTCATCCGGGCTTTGTCTGGTTGAGTGCCTTTGTCGGGGTCAACCTGATCCAGAGCGCATTCACCGGTTTCTGCCCGGCAGCGATGATCCTCAAACGGATAGGATTTAAATAACAGGGTCGGATGACCTAGGCTCATATGAGCGTGTAATAAACGCAGGAGGCTGAACATGGCAACGGTAATCGTCATCGGCGCGGGTCTGGGGGGCATGTCTGCCGCCTACGAACTCAAGGCCGAACTGGGCAAGCAGCATGAGGTGATCCTCATCAATGACAAGCCGGACTTTGAATTTACCCCCTCCAACCCCTGGATTGCCGTCCAGTGGCGGGAGCGCAAGGAGACCTCGATCCCCATCGAACCCCATGTGAAGAAAAAGGGGATCCGCTTTATCCATGCCGCCCTGACCGAGCTGCAACCGGCGGCGCAGCAGCTCACCCTCTCCGATGGCCAGACCCTGCGTTACGACTTTCTGGCGATCTGTACCGGTCCGGCCCTCGCCTTTGACGAGGTGGCAGGGGCTGGCCCCGAATCCGGTGGCACCACCAGCGTCTGTACCCTCTCCCACGCCGAAGAGTGCCGCCACAGTGTCAGTGCCCTGGTCGATGAGCCCGGCCCTGTGATTGTCGGCGCCATGCCGGGCGCCTCCTGCTTCGGTCCCGCCTACGAGTACGCATTCATCCTCGATCGCCACCTGCGCGACAAGAAGGTGAGAAAAAATGTGCCCATGACCTTTGTCACCAGCGAGCCCTACATCGGCCATCTGGGTCTCAACGGCGTGGGTGACTCCAAGGGGATGCTGGAGAGCGAATTGCGGATGCGCGACGTGCAGTGGATCTGCAATGCCCGCACCGTGGCGGCGCAAGATGGCCAGATGACGGTGGAGGAGCTGGACGATGAGGGCAACATCAAGCGCACCCACACCCTGTCCTACAAACACGCCATGATGCTGCCCGCCTTTGTCGGCATTGCGCCGCTGCGGGGCATCGAGGGGCTGGTCAATCCCCGCGGCTTTGTCATCGTCGACGAACACCAGCGCAATCCCGCCTTCCCGCAGATTTACGCCGCCGGGGTCTGCATCGCCATTGCCCCGCCGCACAAGACGCCGGTACCAACCGGGGTGCCCAAGACCGGCTATATGATTGAGGCGATGGTGCGCACCCTGAGCCACAACATCAAGGCGGAGCTCAGCGGCCAACCGCCGGTGACCAAGGCAGTATGGAATGCCATCTGTCTGGCGGACATGGGGGACACAGGTGCCGCTTTCGTCGCCATGCCGCAGATCCCGCCGCGCAACGTCGCCTGGTTCAAGAAAGGAAAGTGGGTCCATCTGGCCAAGATCGCCTTCGAGAAGTACTTCCTGCACAAGATGCAGGTGGGGGATACCGAGCCCATCTACGAAAAACTGATGCTCAAATACCTTGGCATAGACAAGACCGAATGACCCCGCAGACCCGGCCCTCGCCGGGTCTGCTTTTGGCGGCCCTGCTCGGCAAAACGGGGCTTTCGATTATGTTTCAAGATGTTGCTGCGGGCAGCGCGGGGTTTACCCTGCCTGCCGCCTCGGCTATCATTCGAGCCTCTTATCAATAGCGGAGACCATCAGTGGGCAACTCATCAAGTGACAGTTGTAGACCGACCCTCATCGTCGGTACCAAGGTCGCGAGCTAGCCGCAGGTCTTTCTCTGCCGCAACTCGCAACCCTGCGAGAAGCGGAAATCCACTCCCCTCTTCTCCCTTTTTACACTTGACGTCTGGCAACCAGTGGCCAACCGCCACGGTCGCCATGCCTGCATAGTTTCTGCTTCCCACAAGGAGGCTGCTATGCGTTTTATCTCAATCAAACCGGCTGCGGATCGCGCGGTCGCAACAGGTTCTGTTGCTACCCGGGCTCACCCCCTGTTGAGCCGGCTCGGCCGTGGCATGCTGCCACGCTGGCTGGGCGGCAAACAGCGTCAGCACCACTATAGGCTGCAGATCCGCTGTGATGATCGCGCCGATATGGAGCAGGTGCTGGATATGGTGAACCACACGTTGCAACCGGCCGGGCTGCAACCGATGCAATCGATGAAGCCGGGTCGCGGCGGCGGGCGAGAGCTGGTGCTCAACCTGCAGTGCACCCCGCCCCAGCGCCGCTATCTGGTGCAGTTTGTTCATCAGGTCGGGGTGGCACATCCGGTGCGCTGGCAACTGCGCCCGCGCATCGACTGCGATCCCGAGCTCAACTGACCGCTCATCTGCGTTAACCACAGTGAAAGGGGCCAGCCACGCTGGCCCTGCTTGTTGCGTCCTCTCCGAGCGTCAGGGCATCTGATGATGCTCGCGCCCCGGGACGCTGCGTTTTTGTTTTTCTGCTGGCCATCCGCGCAATCATCCCCTGATCCATCCGCCTCCCGGCGTTTCATCATGGATTGCGCCAAGCCAGCACTTATCGGAAGGAGTACGCCATGAAGATGTGGCAACAAATTGACATGCTCTCCCTGCTCGACACCCTGGCCAGCCTGCTGCTCGCCTTTGTGCTCGGCAGTCTGGTCGGGCTGGAGCGCCAGTACCGCCAACGTACCGCAGGCCTTCGCACCAACGTGCTGGTCGCCGTGGGAGCCGCCCTGTTCGTCAGTCTGGCCCAGCGTATCTATGACCTGCACGGCGGCAACTACAACGTGGTCCATGTGGTGGCCTATATCGTCTCCGGCATCGGCTTTCTCGGCGCCGGCGTCATCATGCGCGAGTCGGGCAATATCCGCGGCATCAACACCGCCGCCACCCTCTGGGGTGTAGCTGCGGTCGGCGCCGCCTGTGGCGCAGGGTTGGCCATGGAGGCAATTCTGGGCGCCCTGTTCGTGCTCGCCGCCAACACCCTGCTGAGACCGCTGGTCAACCAGATCAACCGCCGTCCGGTGGACAATACCGACACCGAAGTGACCTACAAGGTGACGGCACTGACCCAGCGCGAGCATCAAAAAGAGGTACTTCACTGGCTGGAAGAAATGCTGGAGCAGGCCAACTACCCCTTGAGCGAACTCGATATCGAGCCGTTTGGCGAGGGGGATCTGGAGATCTCGGCGGTGCTGCTCGCCACCTCCATCGATGGCGACGAGCTGGATGCCCTGATGCAAAAGCTGGCCATCCACCCCCATATCAAGCAGGTGTTCTGGCGCACCAGTACCACCGATTGAGCCGTTGGTCAGAGGAACGAACCATCCGCCTGT
>NZ_CAWMRY010000019.1:0-84811 GCF_963870295.1 Aeromonas sp. ANP5
ACACAATGACGGGATGACGCCAGCAAAAGCCGAGGTTCGGCCTAACCAAGTGTCCGGATTTAGTTGACCACTACAGGCAACTATCAGGTGAATACCATCTCCATACAAATAGGTGTTTGCGTTTGCCGAAAAGCAAAAAACCGACCATCAGGTCGGTTTTTGCAATTTGGCGGTGAGGGAGGGATTCGAACCCTCGATACGTTGCCGTATACACACTTTCCAGGCGTGCTCCTTCAGCCACTCGGACACCTCACCAAATTTTGGTCTGTGGTTTAACGTGTTCAGCCAACACGGTGTTCGCTACGCTGTTGCGCTGGAACGGGGCGTAATTTAGGGGAAAGCCCCGCCCGCGTCAACGGCTTTTTTCACCTGGCGAACCGTTCGAACACTTAATGCACAGATTCCGGTGCAACCTGGATTTCCGGCAGGTTGAGGAAGCCGGAACGTTCGCATTCGGCAACCAGTTCGTGGGTGGCAGCGATGGTGCTTTGCACGAACAGCAGGAACTGCTCGACGCTGAGTCCGGCCTTGGTAAAGACGGTGTGGCCGACCACCAGCCGCGGCAGGTTGTCATCGATGATATCGAGGAACACCTTGAGGGAGGGGTACTGCATATTGAGTCGGCCCAGTTCGGCAACCAGCGGCAGCATTGCGGAGGGGCGCACTTCCAGCTCGGAGGAGAACAGCAGGCCTTCCTCTTCCACGAAGATCCGGCTCTCCTGAATACCATCGACCGACTGCAAAGAGACAATGTGGATACCGTGACACTGGTCGCAGACATAGTGCTCGATACGAGCCTGTTGCAACCAACGCATTATCATTTCGGAGCTGGGGATATTCATCATTTCCACGACAAGATTGGGATCAAGGGGCGCAGTCTAAACCAATTTGCTATCAACAAAAAGCACGCCAACCCGATAACCCTGCGGCTCGCTTCTTTTTGGCAAGCGCTATGCATATACTCAGCCAAATCCACGATGACGCTTGCCCCACAGGGGGCCCCATGACTATCCAAGAAAAGTATCGCCTTCATCTGAAATCACTCTCGGATGAGCTGCTCACCCTGCAAAAACCCATCCGCATTCTGGATGCCATCAAATGGCCACGCCATCTGCAAGAGCGTTTTCTGGCAAGCGGTGGCAGAGAGCTGCCCGCTATCGACACGCACTTCTATGATGCCCTCCCCCTTGGCTTCGAACCGCGCAACAAGTATCTGGAGCTCAAGGAGCTGCGGGACCGGATCCGCAGAAAACTAGGGCCGCAGGACGATCTTGGCCGGATCCTGCAAGAGACGGTCGATCAGTACATGGTGGTGATCGAGATGCTGCGCCAGCGCGGCCAACCCGATTTTCAGCGTTACAGCCAGCTGCTTTATGGCTCTGCCAGCGATCACCTGCGCGGGGATCGCAAGACTCTCAAGGAGCTGGGCGCCCGCCTGTGCGATATCTTCTCCCTGCCCGGCGCCCGCCATCTGGTGCGCCCCTACCCCAAGGAGTTCGAAGGAGAGGCCGCGGTCGCCAAACTGCAGGGCAAGCTGTCGAGCTACTTCA
This sequence comes from Aeromonas sp. ANP5, assembly GCF_963870295.1. Taxonomy (NCBI): domain Bacteria; kingdom Pseudomonadati; phylum Pseudomonadota; class Gammaproteobacteria; order Aeromonadales; family Aeromonadaceae; genus Aeromonas; species Aeromonas sp. ANP5. The sequence continues at coordinate 1,551 of NZ_CAWMRY010000019.1, forward strand.
GTGACGGCACTGTGCAGGTGAAGCTGAGCGATGGGATTGTCTCTGACGCCGCGGCCGGGGGCGACTACATCAAGCTCAACTCCCACGCCTGTTTCTCCGAGCTGGACTTGCAGGTGCTGGAGGTACACGAGGGGTGGGTCCATGTCGGCACCACCCTCAACGGTCGCCAGCAGCCTTATGCCACCTGGCTGAGCGCCGGTTCACCGCGGATCACCGCCTGTCAGGAGGGGTTGGCCGTCCTGATAGAGACCCTCACCTTCAGCTCCTTTCCGGATCGGGCCAAGCGTATCTCCGATCGGGTGATGGCCATCGACATGGCCGAGCGCGGCGCCAATTTTATCGAGGTGTTTCAGCACTTCGTGCAGCAGGGCACCAGCGAGCACGACGCCTACAAGATCACCCAGCGGGTCTTTCGTGGCGGCATGGTGGGCGGCGGCGCCTGCTTTACCAAGGATCTCTCCTACGTGCGTGGCTATGTGGAGACGGTCAACTTTATCCGCAGCGCCGTGTTGGAAGGGGTGCCCGAGATCCTGCCGATGCTGTTTGTCGGCAAGGTGACACTGGATGACATTCCGGTGCTCTATCAGCACTATCTGGAGGGGCTGATTGCCGCACCCCGCTATTTGCCGCCGATGTTTCGCGATCTCACCGGCCTCTATGTCTGGTTCGGTTTTGCCTCCGGCATGTCGCTGGTCGATATCGGTCGGGTACAGCACCATTTTCGCCAGCTGTTTCAACGCCTGCCGGTGGCCGACCCCATCATTGCGCCGGTGGATATCGAGATCGACTGAACCACAGCGATAGAAGTTGGGGAAAATAAAAAGGGCGCCAGATTGGCGCCCTGCTCGACGATTCAAATATCGCAGCCGAATTACTTGTAAGCCCGACCTTCGAGATAGTGTTTGCGACAGAGTGACACATAGCGATCGTTGCCACCGATCTCCACCTGTTCGCCATCACGCATCACCTGCCCCGCTTCATTGACCCGGGAGTTCATGTGAGCCTTGTTGCCACACCAACAGATGCTCTTCAGCTCTTCAAACTTGTCGGCCAGACAGAGCAGATGGTAGGAGCCCGGGAACAGCTCGCCGCGAAAATCGGTCTTGAGGCCATAGGCCATCACCGGAATATCCTGCTCATCGACGATGCGGGCCAACTGGTAGACCTGCTCACGGGTCAGGAACTGGGCCTCGTCCACGATAAAGACATCGATATGTTTCTTCGCATGGCGCGCTTTCACCATTTCAAACAGATCGCAGCTGTCGCTGAACACGTCCACCTTCAGTTCAAGGCCAACACGGGCACTGATCACCCCGACCCCGAAACGGTCATCGATGGCTGGCGTCATCGCCAGAGGATGCATGCCCCGCTCCAGATAGTTGAAGTGCGCCTGAATGAGCTGGGTGGATTTGCCTGAATTCATGGTGGCAAATTTGTAGTGCAGTGAAGCCATGATACTGTTCCGAAACTGAATTTATGGGGCGCATGCTAACCAAAGCCCCTGACAAAACCAAGGGGCCCGCGGGCCCCTTGCTCTATAAATGTTACGCGGTGGCCAGCACTGGCCGCGCTTTGGCCTTTTTCAGGTGATAGCCGGTAAAGAGCACGAACCAGAGGGCACTGACACTGAAACCGGCCAGGCTGGAGTGCATCAAGCCCATCGCCAGGTAACCGATGGCCGCGCCGAAGGCGATGGCCAGTGCATAGGGCAGCTGGGTCATCACGTGATCGATGTGATGGCAACCGGCACCGGTGGCAGAGAGGATGCTGGTGCTGGAGATGGGTGAGCTGTGATCCCCGAACACCGAGCCAGCCAGTACCGCAGCCAGCATCGGCAGCATCAGGCTGATGTCGCTGGCAGCGGCCATGTCACCGGCCAGCGGCAGCATGATGCCGAAGGTACCCCAGCTGGTACCAGTAGCAAACGCCATGGCACAGGAGAGGATAAAGACCACGGCAGGTAGCACTTCGATCGGCAGGTTGCCGTTAGCCAGCGAAGCCAGGTACTTGCCGGTCTCCACGTCGCGTACCACGGCACCTATGGTCCAGGCAAACAGCAGGATGTTGATGGCTGGCAGCATGGCCATGACGCCTTGCGGCGCGGCCTTGATCCAGTTCTTGGCACCCAGCTTCAGGCGCATAGCCAGACCGATGGAGACCACCAGACTGCACAGGGCACCGTAAACCAGCGAAGAGCCGACGTTGGTGTTTTCGAACGAGCCAAGCACGCTGAAGGGCAGCCCTTTCTCGCTCAGCACCGCAGCACCGGAATCAATCATGAAATAGATGGTGGCGGCGGTCAGAGTCAGGATCGGCAGTACCATGTCGATCATGCCGCCGTTGCTCTCCTCCGGGCTCTCCATATCCAGACCGATGGGGCGGCCCTTGGACTCATCCCACAGCTTGCCTTCCAGCGCCCACGCTTCGTGTTGACGCATCGGGCCGATATCCAGCTGACAGGCGATCACCACCAACACCATGATCAGGGTGAAGACGGCGTAGAGGTTCATCGGGATCATCTCGACAAACGCAGCGATGGGGCTCTGCTCGGTCAGACCGTGGGCCGCCATGATGCCGCCAACCAGGGCGATGATATAGGCGCCCCAGGAGGAGATGGGCATCAGCACGCAGACCGGCGCCGCGGTGGAGTCCAGCAGATAGGCCAGTTTGGCACGGGAGATCTGGAAGCGGTCGGTGACCGGACGGCAGATGGCCCCCACCGACAGGCTGTGGAAGAAGTCATCGATAAAGAAGGCAAACACCATCATGCCAGTCAGGGCTTTGGCGCCCTTGCGGGTCTTGGCACGACGCTCGGCCCACTCGGCAAAGGCACGGGTCGCCCCGGAGACGCTCATCAGGCTGATGAGGCCGCCCAGCAGCAGCATAAACAGGATCATGTTGACGTTGTCACGATTGAGCGCACCATCGACCCAGAAGATCTTGAGCACGGTATTCAACATGTAATGCAGGGATTCGAGGGGCGAAAACTGATTGAGCAGCAAACTGCCGGTGACGATGCCCACACCAAGGGACAACAGTACGCGGCGGGTTAGGATCGCCAGCGCGACAGCCAACAGGGGGGGAAGAACGGACCAACCGGAGTCGGCGAAATGACTAATGTCCATGATCTCTTTGCACCTAAAGATTACAGGTGGAGATCTACCGAGAGGATCTAAAGAAACAAAACCTATGGGGAGGTTATACTCCTCAGCCCCTTCAGGTAGCGCTCCATAGTGGATGACTATGGCAGTCCTGCACCTATTAGATGCAGAACCAGCAGCCCGGTATGATGGCCTGGCCACTTCGGCGCTGACTCCTTTCCTTGTGCATCACAGGCATCACCCTCCGCACAAATACTCATAGGCAGCGCGCCTCTACTTAAAGGTATTCGCCGCACATTTTATCGAGATGGCAGCTTATAGCAAGTTTTTTGATTAAATAGTCACGATAAACATATCAAGGTCGAAAAATGGTAGTCAAATGATGCAACAACGCCTGTTTTGACGCTATTTTCACCTACTGCGGTTTCATTGGCATCCAATCTCCAAGCCTATTGCAGACCATATTAAATATCTGTATTGATGTTCCCCACGGATATTATATTTAACCCGGCTTGACTTATTTAAATCGCCAAGCAAGAATCAGCTGGAACATAATATTTTTCTCTGACTCGACGTGGTAACTCCTATGAATGAATTTTTAAAGGTACTGCTTAATATCCGCAGTCTGCGTGCGACCTGCCGCGAACTTTCTCTGGAACAACTGGAAGAGGCACTGGAAAAACTCTCTGCGATCGTTGCTGAGCGTCAGCAGGATGAGGCTGCCGAGCGTCAGGCCCGTGAAGAGCATCTGCGGAAAATTAACGAATATAGCGAAATGCTGAAAGCCGCCGGTATTGACCCGGCAGAATTGGTAAGCGCTGTCGCTACCAACCCCGGCAAATCAGAAAAAGCCAAGCGGGCGCCACGTCCTGCCAAATATCGCTATCAGGATAATGGCGTAGAGAAAACCTGGACCGGCCAGGGCCGTATGCCTTCGGCTATTGCCAGCGCAGTGGCAGCAGGCAAATCACTGGAAGACTTTGCTATCTGATCTCAATCTCGTTGCTAATAAAAAAACCTCGCCAAGGCGAGGTTTTTTTATTGCCGCTTAAACGTGAAATATCAGATAGCCGATTGCGGGCGATCTGCTGCCTTGACCCACAGAACTTCACGATCCCCTGCCACGCAGATGAGATAGCGGGCAACGGTAAAGAACCAGTCACTCATCCGGTTCAGATAGGGCAGCACCTCGGGATTGACCCGCTCTTCCCGGCTCAATGTCAGCAGCAAGCGCTCGCAATGACGCACCAGAGTGCGCACCACATGCGCTTGCGCCGCAGCACGGGAACCACCCGGCAATATAAATTGGCGCAGCGGTGGCAATGGCTCACTATAACGATCTATCTGCTGTTCAAGGCGAGTGGTCCAGGCGGCATTGACTTGCCAAATCGATTCATTCTGGGCGTCGCTGGAGAATGCCAACTCGCCCCCCAGATCAAACAACTCCTGTTGCAACAGCTGTAAATCAGCCAATAAGCCGACCTCTTGCGACGGGACGTCACAAATCAGCAAGCCAATATGGGAGTTGAGCTCATCGATATAACCGTAGGTCTCGACCCGCAAATGATCCTTTGGCAACTGGATACCATCGGCCAGCCGGGTCATGCCCTTATCGCCCTGCCTCGTATATATTCTCATACCGACATCCTGTTAATAATGGGAATAATCATGGATTCGAGTCCATTGAGTTTGATTTCGTAAGCCAACGCCAGCGTCTGGCCCAATTTACCCGCCGGAAAACCGCTGCGCGCCATCCACACCAGATAGGGCTCGGGAATATCGATGATACGCCGCCCCTGATATTTACCGTAAGGCATCTTGTTGGTCAGAGTCAGCAGCACCTGTTCGTCGGATAGCCAATCCATATTAATCAATATCCAGATATTTATGAGTCTGGATTGAGAGTCGCCAGTTACGCGCGATACAGGTATCCATCGCCAATTGGGTGGCCCTTGGCTTCTGGCTGATCGGCTGCAAGGCAATGACCACGTCCGGGCGCAGGGTAGCGGTAGCGAGCAGCGCATCCAGCTCTTCAATATGGTGCTCGGTGGCCACCGGATGCTTGATCTCGTTGGCCCGCTCCAGCGCCGAGACCAGCACAGGCAGCCCCCCTTTCATACCGATCTTGGGGGAGACGGTCACCCAGGTCTGCTCATGGGTCTTGATCTCGCTGGTGCCACTGGTTTCAATCTGCACCTGATAACCCGCCGCCAGTAATGCTGACGAGAGTTCGTGCAGATCGTAGAGGCAGGGCTCGCCACCGGTGATCACCACATGGCGCGCCTGATAACCCAGGTCGGTAAAGCTCTTGATAATCTGCGCGGTGCTAAGTTGGCTCCAACAATCGGATTCGTTGGAGCGATCCAGCACCGCCGCCTTGCCCACTTCACGAGCCGGATCAACAACCCAGGTATGACGGGTATCGCACCAGGGGCAGCCCACCGGGCAACCCTGCAGGCGAACAAAGATGGCGGGCAGGCCGGTAAAGATGCCCTCCCCCTGGATGGTCTGGAAAATCTCGTTGATTGGGTAGTGCATCTCGATCACGGCTTGTTGCAAAAGTCGCGGATTATACCCCAAGCCACGGCAAGACGCAGGCTCACTCTGCGCTTTTCTCACCCAGCCCGGTTTTCTCAAACAACCTGGCCATAATGCCCGCCTTGTCGGCCAGATAGTTGTTCAGACCGCGACGGCGCAGTTCACACGCAGGACACGTGCCGCAGCCGTCACCGGCAATGCCGTTGTAGCAGGTCAGGGTCTGCTGGCGCACCGTGTCGAGGTGACCATAGTGATCCGCCAGTGCCCAGGTCTCGGCCTTGTCGAGCCACATCAAGGGAGTTTCAAAACGGATGCCGCGATCCAGCCCCAGCGACACCGCCTGATTGAGGGCCTTGACGAACTCGTTACGGCAATCGGGATAGCCGGAGAAGTCGGTCTCGCACACACCAGTGATCACCGCTTCGGCGCCTACCTGATAGGCATAGATGGAGGCCAGGGTCAGGAACAGGATATTGCGGCCCGGCACGAAGGTGTTGGGCAGCCCGTTATCCTGCAGCTCGCAGCTGACTGGAATGTCGTCACGGGTCAGGGCAGAGACCGCCAGCTCATTGAGCAGCGTTACATCCATCACCTTGTGGGCGGCAATCCCCAGTGCACTGCCCAGACGGCGCGCGGTGTCGATCTCTTCCCGATGGCGCTGGCCATAGTCGAAGGTGATGGCGTGCACTTCATCATACCGGGCCAATGCCTGCACCAGACAAGTAGTGCTGTCCTGACCGCCGCTGAAAACCACGACTGCTTTTTTCATCTTGATAACTCCTTCAAATGTCACGCGCGGCGGCCTTCGGCAAAGTCCTGCCACTGGGTATTCAACCGATTGAACAGGGTCAGCAAGGGCGCATAGCGCTCCAGCCTCCCCTCCCACCGGGACAAGAGGTGATAGCCCGCCTCTATGGTAGAGAGGGCATCGGGAAAGGGTTTCTTGCGAATGGCATATTGACCGGCAATGGCACCAATACCGATGCGGGGCAAGCAAGCCAGTGCCGGGTTGCTCTGCAACATGCGATAGGCTTTGCGCCAGGTGCCGTCGAGCAAGATAAAGGCGATGGACGTTTTGCCAGAGGGTTCACTCTCCAGCTGTTGGCGAAGATCGGTCAGCGAAATGGCATCCTCATCCGGCCAGAGCAAATAATAACGACGGGATTGGTCAGCCAGCAGCACATTGAGCCACTCATCGCGGGAAAAGTCCTCCCCCACATGGATCTCGCACTGTTGCAAAGAGGCCGCCAGTAGTGCCGCAGTCCCCTTGGGATGTGCCACCTCGTTGGGGTGCTGCAAGATGTAGAGGGGCGTGTGATTGTCAACCGGCACAATATAATCGCACAGGCAGGCTTTGAGGGCTCGGGTGCAACGTGTACAGTATCGACTGTTCTTGTCGTTGGACTGTTTCATGTTGTCAGACAAATCTGGATTGCTCTGGGTTATCACGCTCTCTCTCACCAGCTTGCTACTCTTCTTTACCGTTCCCAATCTTCAGCTCTCCTTCGATCGGCCCTTGATCGCCGGGGGCGAAGGGTGGCGGATCATAACAGGCAATCTGGCTCATACCAATCTGTGGCACCTGCTGCTCAATCTGGGTGGGCTCGCCATCCTCTATAGCCTGTTTCGCGACTATCTGGGCGGGGCTCGCCTGCCGCTGCTGATGTTGCTGCTCTGGCTGGCAGTGGGCTTGGGGATCTGGTGGTGGTGCCCGCAGACCCAGTGGTACATGGGGCTATCCGGCTCGCTGCATGGCCTGTTTGTCTGGGGGGCAATGCAGGATATTCGCCACGGACGCCGCACATCGGGCTGGCTACTGTTGGCAGGGATGGGGCTCAAGCTGGCGATGGACTTCTACAACGCAGGAGAGAGCCCGATATCCACCCTGATCAATGCCAGGGTACACATCGGCTCTCATCTTATCGGGGCCGGTGCAGGCCTGTTGCTCGGCCTGCACCGCGTATCACTGAGTGAGCCTGTTACGCACCAACCAGCTCGGCATTGATGCTGGCCAGCATGGCGGCCGGATCGGCAGCCTGCGTAATGGGGCGACCGATAACCAGATAATCGGACCCCGCCTCGACCGCCGCTTTCGGTGTCATCACCCGGCGCTGATCCCCGGCCGCTGAACCGGTCGGGCGAATCCCCGGGGTCACCAGCTTGAAATCTTCGCCCAGCAAGGCTTTAAGCTCATGGGCCTCGTTGGCAGAGCAGACAACCCCATCCAAGCCGGATGTTTTGGTCAAGGTAGCCAGCCGGATCACCTGCTCGGCAGGGCTCACATCCAGGCCAAGAGGGATCATGTCGGACTGCTCCATGCTGGTCAGCACGGTCACGCCGATAAGCAGGGGGGCCTTGTCGCCATAAGGCAGTAGCGCATCTTTGGCGGCACGCATCATCCGCTCACCACCACTGGCATGCACGTTGACCATCCAGACACCGAGCTCAGCACTGGCTGCCACGGCTTTGGCAACGGTATTGGGAATATCGTGAAACTTCAGATCCAGAAAGACATCGAATCCCTTGGCCACCAGCTGGCGTACAAACTGCGGGCCAAACAGGGTAAACATCTCCTTGCCTACCTTGAGACGGCACTGGGCCGGAGAGATACGTTCAACGAACGCTAAGGCATCTGCCTCGTGCTGATAATCCAGCGCTACCAGTACTTTGGGATCTTGCATCTCACATCCTATTGCTTGTTATTCACCGTCCAGACCACGGATCGGCTTGATGGAACCCCACTGGCGACAAGACGGGCACTGCCAGAACAGCGAGTGAGTAGCAAAGCCGCACTGCCGACACTTGTGGGTTGACTTGATTTTGATCTGCTCGCCGACCAGCTGTTGCAGCAGTTCGAGGCTCTCCTTGGCAGGCCCCTCCTCCGCACTGGCCAGTTGAAAACCCACCAACTGGTAAAAACCTTTCATCGACGGATGACGACGCAGCTGACGCAGCACCAGCGAACGGGCCTGACTCAGGCCATCACGCTCTTCAACCAGCTTGGCAAGGGCCAGGGTCACGCTGACACCGGCGTGATCTTCCACTGCCTTCTCAAGCAGCGGGATCAACGCAGGCGTGCGGCCCAACTGCTGATAGCACTCGAGCAATTTGGGCATTGCCTCGGAGGCAAAGTCGATATCCTGCTCGAACACCCGCAGCAGCTCCTTGCTGGCCTGCTCATACTCCCCCTCTGCCATGGCGAGCTCAGCGAGGCGCAAACTGGCCCGGGCACATGCCGGATTGATACTGAGCGCCCGTTTGAGCTTGGCCAGCCCCTCCCCTTTATTGCCCTCACGCAGCGCGATCTCGGCTTGTTCACAATAGAAATGGGAGATGGGGTCGGCCAGCTTCTTGCCCTGGAATTTTTGCAGACGAACCGCCACATCGATGGCCTTATCCCAATCCCGCAACTGCTGATGGATGATCAACAGCTGTGCCAGCGCCGTCTCTTCAAAATCGCTGTCGTCACACAGCTCATTCCAGAGCGCTTCCGCCCGGTCCAGCAGACCAGCAGCCAAAAAGTCGCGCGCAAGCTCCTGCAGGGCAAGCTGTCGCTGCTCCCGGGTCAGTTGGCGGGTTACCAGGTTCTGGTGGATCTTGATGGCACGATCGACCTCCCCACGCTGGCGAAACAGGTTGCCGAGGGAGAGGTGTGTTTCGATGGTTTCACTGTCCACCTCAAGCAGCTGGATAAAGAGATCCACCGCCTTGTCGGATTCATCGGACAGCAAATAGTTGAGGCCCGCCACATACTGGCGGGAAAACTGGTTACTCTGTTTTTGGGTGTCCTGGCGAACACTCCTGCGACCCATGTACCAGCCATAACCGGCGGCGATGGGTAACAGCAGGAAAAGCAGTTCAAGCATTGAGGAACATTATTCCTTACCCGGTGACCGGGCCAGCTCCAACTCGCGGGATTGACGACGCATGGTGCGGTTGAGGGTGCGGTTTTGCATTTTCAGGCGCAGGAACAGCAGGCCGAATACCAGCCAGCCCAGCAAAAAACCGCCAGCGAAGAAGAAGCCCAACAGCATGGCAAGCGAAAACTCACCCTGAGCGATCAAGTAATTGAACTGAACCAGCTGGCCATTTTGTGAGCCCAGCGCCAGGGTCAGAACAAACACCAGCACCAGCGGAATGAGGGCCAAAATACGCTTCATAAGAGCTCCCTGTCAGTATCTAATGAGAGGCTGATTATCCTTAAAATCGCAGGCAGACTCTAGAGTGAATGGGAAAAGAGTTTAAGAAACAAGACGATTGGCACAGGAATCGGTGCCAAAAAGAAAAAAGGCATACCCGAGGTATGCCCATTTCTGCATTATTCAATGATGTTGACGCGCTCGCGCAACTCTTTGCCAGGTTTGAAATGCGGGACATATTTCCCGGTCAGTTCAACCTTGTCCCCAGTCTTGGGGTTGCGGCCCACACGGGGCGCACGATAGTGCAGTGAAAAACTGCCAAATCCGCGGATTTCAATCCGGTCGCCGTTTTGCAAGGTCGACGCCATCTGCTCAAGGATCTCCTTGATGGCGGCTTCGACATCCTTGGCCGGCATATGCATGCGGCTGGCTGCCAGTTGTTCGATGAGATCTGATTTGGTCATAACGTTAAATCTCCTTCCCCGATCACATGCAATATTCATTTTGCCAGGATAAAAAAGGGCGGCGCAATGCCGCCCTTTTCTTGCATCAAGGATTACTCACCCTTGGCGGCTTTGAACGCTTCCATCATAGCATTGCTGAACACAACTTCTTCTTGTTGGTTCAGGTTATCGATAGCAACACGCTCATCAGCCTCGTCCTTAGCACGGACAGACAGGCTTACGGTGCGGTTCTTACGATCAACGCCCATGAATTTAGCTTCAACTTCGTCACCAACAGACAGCACCAGAGTGGCGTCTTCTACGCGGTCACGAGCAGCGTCGGAGGCACGCAGGTAGCCTTCTACGCCATCAGCCAGTTCGATAACGGCACCTTTGGCATCAACCTCGGTAACCTTACCCTTCACGATAGCACCTTTCTTGTTGTCAGCCAGGTACTTGTTGAACGGGTCTTCTTCGATCTGCTTGACACCCAGGGAGATGCGCTCACGCTCCGGATCCACTTGCAGAACAACGGCTTCGATCTCGTCGCCTTTCTTGAATTCACGCACGGCTTCTTCGCCCTGGTTGTTCCAGGAGATGTCAGACAGGTGAACCAGGCCGTCGATGCCGCCATCCAGACCGATGAAGATACCGAAGTCAGTGATGGACTTGATCTTGCCGGAAACACGGTCGCCTTTGGCGTGAGTTTCGGCAAACAGCTGCCACGGGTTGGATTTGCACTGCTTCAGACCCAGGGAGATACGACGACGCTCTTCGTCGATGTCCAGAACCATCACGTCAACCACGTCGCCAACGTTAACAACTTTGGACGGGTGGATGTTCTTGTTGGTCCAATCCATCTCGGATACGTGTACCAGGCCTTCAACGCCTTCTTCGATTTCAACGAAGCAGCCGTAGTCGGTCAGGTTGGTCACGCGGCCAGACAGACGGGTGGTCTCCGGGTAACGCTTGGCGATAGCAACCCAGGGATCTTCGCCCAGCTGCTTCAGACCCAGGGATACACGGGTACGCTCGCGGTCGAACTTCAGAACCTTGACAGCGATCTCGTCGCCAACGTTGACGATTTCGGAAGGATGCTTAACGCGCTTCCACGCCATGTCGGTGATGTGCAGCAGGCCGTCAACACCGCCCAGATCTACGAATGCACCGTAGTCGGTCAGGTTCTTGACGATACCCTTAACTTCTTGACCTTCTTGCAGGTTAGCCAGCAGGCTTTCGCGCTCGGAGGTGTTCTCGGTCTCGATCACGGCACGACGAGACACAACAACGTTGTTGCGCTTCTGGTCCAGCTTGATGACTTTGAACTCGAGTTCTTTGTTTTCCAGGTGAGCGGTGTCACGGATCGGACGCACGTCAACCAGAGAACCCGGCAGGAAGGCACGGATGCCGTTCAGTTCAACGGTGAAACCACCCTTGACCTTGCCGTTGATGATACCGATAACGGTAGCTTGCTCTTCGTAAGCCTTCTCAAGCTGCAGCCAGGCTTCGTGGCGCTTGGCTTTTTCGCGGGACAGCTTGGTTTCGCCGAAACCATCTTCGATAGAGTCCAGAGCCACGTCAACGGTGTCGCCGACGTTGATTTCCAGCTCGCCCATGGCGTTCTTGAATTCTTCAGCCGGGATAGCGGACTCGGATTTCAGACCGGCGTCAACCAGTACAAAACCGTTCTCGATAGCAACGACAGTACCCTTGACGATGGAACCTTGACGGGTTTCAACGGCGTTCAGGGACTCTTCAAAGAGTTGAGCAAAAGATTCGATCATTGTTTATGTCACAAATGAAACATCCACTTGCAATCCGGCACAAGCGGGGCTGTTTTAAATAATCTGCGCCATCCTTGGTGCAGACGACCGGATGTCAGCTTGCGCTGGCATCACCAAGTTGTTGCTCTGCATAGGCGAGTACTGTTGCCAGCACTTCATCTATGGTCATGGCGGTAGAGTCTACCACCAGAGCATCTTCTGCCGGTTTCAGGGGTGCAGTAGCGCGATTTCTGTCGCGATCGTCACGTTCCCGAATCTCGGTTAAAAGACGCTCAAAGTTAACATCAAAGCCCTTATCTTGCAACTGCTTATAGCGACGCTGGGCCCGTTCTTCGGCACTGGCGTCGAGGAAAATCTTCACCTCGGCCTCGGGGAAAACAACTGTACCCATGTCACGACCATCGGCAATCAGACCCGGGGCCTGGCGAAATGCCCGCTGACGGCGCAGCAAGGCTTCGCGCACCCGGGGGAAGGCGGCGATTTTACTGGCAGCATTACCCACTTCTTCGGTGCGGATGGTGCGGGAGACATCTTCCCCTTCCAGGATCACCCTGACCAGATCGCCCTCAACCTGAAATTGCACATCCAGATTGGCGGCCAGCGGCACCAGTGAGGCTTCACTGTCCAGCTCTACATCGTGATGCAGGGCGGCCAGGGACAACACCCGATAGATGGCGCCCGAGTCCAGCAAGTGCCAACCCAGCTTCTCAGCAAGCAGCTGACACAAGGTGCCTTTACCTGCACCACTGGGGCCATCAATTGTCATTACGGGGGCCATCTGAGGCATAACTTCTCTCCTGCACTGTGTTGCTCCCATCCCGAAGGGGTGGGTTAATGGGCGCCGATTATACCCGAATGTGGTGAGCCTGGCAGTCATCAATCCGCACAAAGGGCCAAAACCCCGCCGGACAGCTGTGCTTGTATCTCATTTGGAGATTTCATTAAGCAATGCAGGGACTTGTTCTTATGGTCGTTCCTGACAAGGCGCGCTAAACTGGCCCCCTTTTTTGAGCCGTTAGTAGTAAGGAGCAACCTATGAGCAGCGTTACCCTCGTGGCCAAATCCAAATTGCCAACCCCCTGGGGCACCTTCACGCTGGTAGGTTTTCAGGAAACCGGCACAGGCAAAGATCACGCCGCACTGGTGATGGGCGACATTACCGGTGAAGAGCCCGTGCTGGGCCGGATCCACTCAGAGTGCCTGACCGGCGACGCCCTGTTCAGCCTGCGTTGTGACTGCGGTTTCCAGTTGCAGGCGGCCATGGAAAATATCGCCAAAGCCGGTCGTGGCGTGTTGCTGTATGTGCGTCAAGAGGGCCGTGGCATCGGCTTGCTCAACAAGATCCGCGCCTATCACCTGCAGGATCAGGGGGCCGATACCGTGGAGGCCAACGTAGCCCTTGGTTTCGCCGCCGATATGCGCGACTACACCATCTGCGCCGATATGCTCAAGCAGCTTGAGGTCAAGTCTCTCAAACTGATGACCAACAACCCGCGCAAGATGAAAGCCATGGAATCCTTCGGTATTCCGGTGGCCGAACGGGTACCGTTGCAGGAAGGGCGCAATCCCCACAACGAGTTCTATCTGTCGACCAAGGCCAACAAGCTGGATCACATGCTCAAAAAATGAGCCTGCATTGACGAATGCCAGATAGCCAAACGCCTCCCAATCGGAGGCGTTTTTCTTGGAACGACCACACATCAACCCTGGCTATAGCTGTGGTACGGTCAGATTGGCCAGCAGAGCTTCAAGCTCTTCGCCAGTGCGGGCAGCGTAGTATTGATCGACCCACTCGTGGGTCAATTGCGGCGCGAGACGTTCAATCAGATCGTAGAGATAGCCACATAAAAATGCACCTCTGCGCAACCCGATAGCGGCCACACCGCCTGGTAGCCAGGGCGCCGTTTTGAGCACCAGATCGCCATCTCGCTGGGGCTCCCAAGCAAACGTTGCCATCACCCCGATGCCCATTCCTTGTCTGACATAGGTCTTGAGCACATCGCTGTCGCTCGCACAGCAGGAGATCCGGCTCTCGGCATGAGCGCAATCAGTGCCATGTGCAGCAGAGAGCGCCCTTCCATCGGTCACCAATGCAAACTCCACCAGCTCGGCCGGGGTCAGCGATGTTGCTTTGGCCAACGGATGATCCTTGGGCAGCACCAAGCCCCGTTGCCACTGAAAAGAGGGGAGCATGAGCAGATCGCTCCCCTCCTCCGGTTCATCCGCCAGCAGCAGATCGGCAGCGCCATCATGCACGGCTGCGCGGCACTGCGCCGCACTCCCTTGCATCACAGTTACTGCAACTTTGGGGAAGCGGGCCATGAATCCCTTGAGGATGGCGGGCAGAATATAACGGGCTTGCAGATGAGTAGCGGCAATGGTGAGGGTTCCCTGCTCCGGATGCACATGCTGCCTGGCCATCACCTTGATGGTGGCCACCTTGTCCAGCACCTCGGCGGCCACTTTGATCACATCCCGACCTATGGGGGTGATCTGGGTCAGGTGTTTACCGCTGCGCTCGAAGATCTGGATCCCCAGCTCATCCTCCAGCATCCGCACCTGTTTGCTGATCCCGGGCTGGGAGGTAAAGAGGCTCTCGGCGGTGGCCGACAGATTCAGCCTGTGGTTGGCCACCTCGACGATATAGCGCAATTGCTGCAGTTTCATGGTGTAGCCCTCAAGCGAACCCACTGTTAATAGTAACAAACTTTCAGCAATGACCCGCCGCCATCAGGCTGGGCGATCCTTGAGTAGGAAATCGCGCAAGGCACGGTTGGCCATAGAGAGCGGATCACCACGCCGCCACGCCACACAGAGGTCTAGGTAGATGGGCGGGTCGAAGGGTACGCCACTCAGATCCGGCTCCTCTTCCAGCACCATCCGCAAGAAGGTGGTCACCGCAAAGCCTTGCCGCACCACCGCCTTGAGCAGAGGGATAAGATTGCTCTCGAAGGCGATATCGGGTTCAACGCCCAGGCTCTGGGCCAGCGCCTCCATATGCTCCCGGTGGTAAAAACCACGGCGAAACAGCGCCAGCTCCTGAGCGAAAAACTGCGAGAGGGTGACGGCCGATGCGCCACGCAAGGAGTGATCGTCCCCCACCACCATCAACATCTCTTCGCTCAGCAGATGTGCCCCCTCGATGGCGGGGGGGAGATCACTGGTGATGAGAATGGCCAGATCGAGGGAGCCATCCACCATCCGGCTGAGCAGCTCGCGGGTACCGGCCTCCTCAACACGGATCTTGAGGCCGGGGTAGCGGTGCTTGAAGGCCATCAGACGAGGGGGGAAATAGTAGGAGCCCATCATGTAGGGGATCCCGATCCGCACTTCCCCCCGCTCCAGCCCCTTGAGCTCGGCCATCTCGGCCTCGGCCTGATGCATCTGCAGCAACAGACGCTCGGCATGGCGACAGAGCACCTCTCCCTCAGGGGTGAGCCGTACCGCCCGGTCCTGTCGATCAAACAGCCGCAATTCGAGCTGCTGCTCCAGCTTGGCGATGGCCATGCTGATGGCCGGTTGTGCCACATGCAGACTGTTGGCTGCCTTGGTAAATGAGCCGGCATCCCTGACCGCCAGCAGATAGGTGAGCTGTTTCAGATCCATGCATCAATTCATCTTATGAGATGGATAACTTAAATATATTATATTTATAACAGAAAGGACTCTACCCTGACCAAAAGTAGTCAGGACAATACGCAATGATTGAAGTTGGCAGTCGCGAGTGGATACGTGCAACCCTGGCCCTCAGCTTGGGCTCTTTTCTGGTGTTTCTGAACCTCTACCAGACCCATCCCCTGTTACCCCTGATCGCAGAGGTCTTCTCGGTCAACTCCCTCTCGGCCAGCTGGACCCTGGCAGGATGCACTGCTGGCCTCGCCGCCTCCCTGCTGATCTGCGCCAGACTGGCGGATCGCCATGGCCGTCGGCAGGTCATGCTGGGTACCCTCACCCTGGCGATCCTGCTCTCACTGTTGATCCCGCTGGTTGAGCAGTTTGGTTCCCTGCTGTTGCTGCGCATCCTGCAGGGCGCGCTGCTGGCAGGACTGCCCGCGACCGCGATTGCCTATATGGGGGAAGAGTTCAGCAAACGGGCGCTCCTCTCGGCGGTGGGGGTCTATATTGCCGCCAACTCCCTCGGTGGCATTGCCGGTCGGGTGGTCGGCGGTCTGTTGGCTGGCTGGTTTGGCGACTGGCAGCATACCTTTCTGGGGATCGGAGTTATCAGCCTGTCACTGCTGCCGCTGGTCTTCTGGCTGCTGCCCCATCAGACCCGCTTTGTGGCGAGCGCCCCCGTTCGCGGCCAATTTGCCCGCGCCTTGCAGCAACACTTGACCAATCCCTTGCTGGTAGGGGCTTACCTTATCGGGGGGCTCAACTTTATGGTGTTTCTGAACCAGTTCAGTTATCTCACCTTCCTGCTGGCCAAGCCCCCTTTCTCCCTGCCCACCCAGTGGCTCGGCATGCTGTTTCTCACCTATCTCTCGGGGACTGTAGCCTCCTCCTTGAGCGGCCGCTTTGCCAACCGCTGGGGGGCACAACGGATGCTGCTGGTCGGGATCGCCCTGATGGCCCTCGGGAGTCTGTGGCTGCTGCAAGCTAGCCTGCTCGGGATCCTGAGCGGCTTGCTGGTCTCCAGCTTCGGTTTTTTCCTGGCACACGCCTGCGCCAGTGCCTGGGTGGGTCATCATGTCGAACACAACCGGGCCCTCGCCTCCTCCCTCTATCTGGTGGCCTACTATCTGGGGGCAAGTCTGGGGGGACTTTACCTGCACCCCTTTTGGGAGCAAGGCGAGCTGGGCGGTCTGGTCATGGGAATTGAACTGGTCCTCATCCTGACGGCAGGCTTGAGCCTCTGGCTCGGCTGTCTCAAGCAGCGAAGCCAATCGCCACTGCCCGCCCAGCAACCCCACCGACACGGGTAACGGCCTCAGCGCAAACAGGGTCACCCACGAGCAGATAGCGCTCTCGCAACCCAGCACCGCCAGATAACAAAAGGGGTCACACCGGTGACCCCTTTTGCTGCATTATTCAAGAGCCTGTCAGGCTCGCACCGCATTGAGCGCAGGATCACTCCTGATCGAAATAATCCGCAGGCACCGCGACCACAGCACCAGTCGCCACCTCTTCGGCGATCACCTCAGCCAGCGAGCGCAGATGAAACTTGATCTGGCCGGAAGGCAACATCAGGCCAATATCGGGGTTGCGGGTATCCTGCATGTTGCCGGTTTTGAATGGCAGCTCGGGATAGCGCGCTACCAGATCTTGCAGTGAAGTGACCACCAGCTCGATATGTTCCAGCCCCGCCTGATGGACGCGACCCGGTTTCGGTGCAGCTAGCTCGATACAGGGTACCTGTACCTCATCAGCCAACAGCGGCTGATGCAACTGATAGGTGGCAATCGGGCGACCGCCAATCATCCCCTCCACCAGCAAGGTACCTGCCTCAGCCAGCACAGCACATAGCGCGCGGTACTCCTGCAGGGTAGCCGCCCGATAACAGAGGTGATCGACCGTTGGCCGGGAAATGGTGACGCCACTGGCGGCCAGTTCGGCCAACAGCTGAGAAACAAATGGGGCCATTGGCCCCAGTGTGGAATAGAGTGGGTGGGACATGCTTACCATTTCTTCTTGGGTTGAAACAGGACATCGAGCTCGTCAGCTTCCTTGTCCTTGATGTTTTGCAGATCCTGCGCGCTATTTTGCTGCTGCAGCTCTTCAAGCTCCTTGAGCCCCTGACGCATATCTTCTTCACGGGCAAGCAGATAGGGATCCTTGTCGCCCACGCTTGCCATGGCCGACAGACCCTTAGTATAGAGCTGGCGGCATGTACCATATTGGCCCTGAATGCGGGCATCCATCGCCCGCTTGACCAGATTGGAGATGTTGATCTTGAGCTGCATCAGCTCGAGGCGGCGCTCTTCCTGGGCAAACCCCTGAGGGTCAATTTTGCCCTTGTTGTGCTCGACCCGCAGCACGGCACGCATCTTCTTGACCAACTGCAGCATCTGGATCGCCTGACGATCGGACTCCGGGGTCTTGAACTGCCCCTCATCCTGCACGCTGTAGTTCTCCTGCACATTCTTGATCTGGGTCTGCACATCGACGATGCGCTGCTTGATCTGATTGTTCGGCATCACCTGGGCGATGGCGCGATAGGCATCGAGGATCCGGTGCTGCAACAGCAACACCATGTTCTTGGAGAAAGGCACCAGATTGACGTTCAGCAGCACCTCTTCGGTCTCGTCGGCCACCGTCTTGTGTCTGGCAACGGCGTGACGCTTGTCCGCCTCTGCCTTCTGCTTATATTGCTGCACCACGTTATAGGCGATAACCAAAAACAGGAGTGCGCCGATAGACAGCAATACCAAAGTTAAAATCATAGGATGTCCAAACCCCTGTTCCTATCCAATTGCGTGATCCTACAACAGCTTACCCACTTAAGGTAGCCTGCAGATCCCCCCTTGCCCACGATTTGTCACCAAGCTGTGCCCCCGGTCTCAGGGAGAGATTGCAGGATCAGGGGATGATGACCATGACGGTCACCTCCCCATAGTATCGCCCATCAGCGCCATTACTTGAGGTTAAAGCCCCGCGATTGCAGGAATCCAAGCATGAAAGGGCGGGACTCCTTGCCCAGAATGGCGCGGATCTGGCCGCTCCAGGTCTGCTGCTTGTTGTTGCTGCTGCGGGCCTGATAGTAGTCCGCGATCTGCTGATCGTACCGGGCCAGCAGGTCGCGATCCAGCTCGTGCTGGTAGCGCTCCTGATGCACCACCAATCCCCTGGGCAGACGGGGTTTCTGCTCCGGCTGCTGAGCAGGATGACCAAGGCAGAGGCCAAACAGCGGGATCACCTGATGGGGCAAGCCGAGCAGTTCGCTCACCTCGGCCGGATGGTTGCGAATGCCGCCGATATAGACCCCGCCCAGCCCCAGCGACTGCGCCGCCAGCAAGGCGTTTTGCGCCATCAGGGCGCCGTCGATGGCTCCGATCAGCAACTGCTCCGCATAGCCGGTCTGGGCCTCGGGCACGATCTGGGTGTGGCGGTGGTAATCGGCGCAGAACACCAGAAACTCGGCCGCCTGCACCACATAGGGTTGATTGCCCGCCAGCATGGCCAACTGCTGACGCGCCTCGGGCTCGCAGACTCGCACAATACTGGTCACCTGCAAAAAGCTCGAGGTTGAGGCGGACTGGGCGGCGGCGAGAATGGCATCCAGCTGCTGCGGGGCGATCGGCTCGGCAGTGAACTGACGAATGGAGCGATGGGAAAGGATAAGATCGATGGTCTGATTCATGGCACCTCCAAAATGAGGTAACACCATAGCGAAAAAAACGAGGGAGCCCAAGGCTCCCTCGCACACCCAGCTTAAGGGGCCGGATAGACGTAAGGGGCTTGCAACCCGAGCGGGAAGCCAAGCGCCCAGTAGAGCAGCAGGAAAATCGTCCAGCTCACCAGGAAGGCAAGCGAGTACGGCAGCATCATGGAGACCAGAGTACCGATCCCGGTGCTCTTCACATACTGCTGGCAATAGACCACCACCAGCGGGAAGAAGACCATCAGCGGGGTGATGATGTTGGAGGCAGAATCCCCGACCCGATAGGCCGCCTGGGTCAGCTCGGGGGAGATCCCCACCGCCATCAGCATGGGTACCAAGATCGGACTGATCAGCGCCCACTTGGCCGAAGCCGACCCCACCACCAGATTGACGCTGGCGGTCAGCAGGATCATCCCGACGATGGTCACCTCACCGGGCAGCGCCAACGCATGGAGCACTTCGGCACCGGAGAGGGCCAGCAGGGTGCCCAGATTGGAGTCACCAAACGCCTTGATAAAGAGCGCGCAGAAGAAGGCCATCACCATGTAGGAGCCCATCTTGTTCATGGTGGCCGACATGGCATCGATCACATCCTTGCCACTCTTGAAGCTGCCTGCGACAAAGCCGTAGACAATCCCGGGCAGGATAAAGAGCAGGAAAATGAGCGGCACTATGGACTTCATCACCGGTGCGGCGAAGGTGGTCAGGGAGCCATCGGCAGCACGCAGCGGTGAATCGCTCGGGGAGAGCGCCAGCGCCAGCAGCACGATGGCCGCCAGCATGGCAAACCCGGCCCAGTTGAAGGCCCGGCTCTCTTGCGCGCTGTAGCGCCCCATCTCGTCGGCACTCTCCAGATCCTCGTTGAGCGCCACATGCTTGAGGCGCGGCTCCACCACCTTTTCGGTGATGAACCATCCGACGCAGATGATCAGCAACGAAGAGGCACCGGTAAAGATGATGTTGCACAGGGTGTTGACCATGTAGTCAGGATCGAGCAACTGAGCGGCGGACTGGGTAAAACCCTGCAGCAGCGCATCCCCGCCGGAGGGCAGGAAGTTGGCGGCAAAACCGCCGGAGACACCGGCAAAGGCAGCTGCGATCCCCGCCAGCGGATGGCGTCCGGCAGCGTGGAAGATGATGCCACCGATGGGGATCACCAGCACATAACCCGCATCTGCGGCGGTGTGGCTGACGATCGCCACCAGGATCAGCATGGGAGTGAGAAAACGGGCAGGCGTCACTTTCAGCAACTTTTTCAGACCGGTATTGATAAAACCGGACTGCTCGGCCACCCCGACCCCGAGCATGGCCACCAGCACGATCCCGAGCGGGGCAAAGCCGGTGAAAGTGGTCACCATGGTGGAGAGAAACTCGGCCAGACCGGCACCGGTCAGCAGGTTGTTGACCACTACCGCCTCCCCGGTACGGGGGTTGACCAGATCAAACTGGAATTGTGACAACACCCAGGAGCCGACCCAGACGATCAGCAAGGCGTAGAGGAACAGCATGGCGGGGTCGGGTAATTTGTTCCCGGCTTTCTCGACGCCATTGAGGAAACGGTTCAGCCAACCTTTGGGAGGGCTGGCCGGACGGTCATTGACAGCAGCATGACTCATTATTGCGATACTCCTTTCCCTAGAAACGAGGTCGCATGCTAGCAATTTCAGCCAATCCGTCTCATGACCGATCGCAAAAGAATGATTAATTTTGATTAAATATTGCGGGATAAAATCCCAAGTTGTGGCCTAACGCACACTTGTTACTCTGCCATCACGGCATCTAGCAGTGGATAACGCCCGACCTGGCACTCCACCACGAAACCGCTCGCCTCGACTTGCGCCACAGTCAGCGGCTTGCTGAACAGATATCCCTGGAACACATGGCACCCCTGGGTCTGCAGTGCGGCCAGTTCGTGAGGCTCCTCCACCCCTTCCGCCATGATCCCCAACCCCAGATTGGTGGCCATGGCCGCAGTCGCCCGGATCACCGGCAAGTTGAGACCGACCACGAAGGAGCGATCCAGCTTGATGTTGTTGATCGGCAACCGGTTGAGATAGGCCAGCGAGGAGTAGCCGGTACCGAAATCATCGATGGCAATCTTGATCCCCTGCTCGCTCAAATCATCGAGAATGCCGAGGCACCCCTTCATATCGAGCATCAGCACGGTTTCGGTCAGCTCCAGCGTCAACAGGGAGGCATCCACCCCGTGCAGCTCCAGCTGCTGGCGAACTTGCCCGGGCAGCGCCGACGAAAGCTGGAAACCGGAGAGGTTGACGGAGACCGGCACCCGCTGATGGAAGCGCTTCTGCCAGCTGGCTACCTGTGCCAGCGCGGTGGAGAGCACCCAGCTGCCGATCTCGCGGATCAGCCCCATCTCTTCGGCCAGCGGGATAAATTCCACCGGCGAGACATGGCCGAGCACCGGGTTGTACCAGCGCAGCAGTGCCTCGTAACCGATCAGACGCCGTTTGGCGGCATCGACCTGCGGCTGGTAACAGAGGCTCAGCTCCTGACGGCCGATGGCCTTGGCCAGAAACTGTTTGAGATTGAGCTTGCGCTGCAGGGTCTGCTGCATGCTGGGGGTGAAACGCTGCCAGCGCAGCCGCCCCATCTGCTTGGCCTGATACATGGCCATATCGGCACGGGTGATAAGGTTGTCCCCGTCATCCGCATCATCGGGATAGATGGCGATACCGATACTGCCACCGATGGTCACCTCCGGCAGCCCGCTCAGTTGCAGCGGCTTGGTCATCTGGGAGAGCATCTGATCGGCCACCTCTTGCGCCCGATCCCCCTGATTGCCCAGCGGCACCAGTGCGGTGAATTCATCGCCACCGAGGCGAGCCAGCTCCACATCCCGCGGGCAAATCTGTTTGAGGCGACCGGCGACCCGCTCCAGCAGGCGATCTCCCGCCTTGTGGCCGTAGTTGTCGTTGACCAGCTTGAAGTTGTCCAGATCCATGAACACCAGCGCGAAACGCTCCCCCAGCCCGCAATAGGCCTCAAGGGATTTCATCAAGCCATACCGATTGAGCAGGCCGGTCAGGGAGTCGTGCCAGGCGAGGTGGCGATGCTCCAGCTCTTCGAGTTTGCGATCGGTAATATCCCGCATGGTGAGCAGAATACGGGCCCCCTGCTGGATATAGCGGAACTGATACTGGAACCAGCGCATCCCCTTGAGGGTACGGCACTCCCCCTCGGTCACCACTTCATCGAGACGGGAGAGCTTCTGGTAGAAGCTGTCATCATTGCCGGAGAAAACCTGGGAGAGCTTGGCGATCTGGTGGCCGAAACACATTTCGAAGTGATAGTTGCCGCTCTCGAACACACCATGGCTATCGAACAGGCAGGCAAGGGTATCGCCGGTTGCCAGCGAGGACTCCTGATAGAGGGTATCGGAGTCGAGCACCGCTTCGGTCATCATCATCAGCCGGCCAGCCAGCTGAATACCGGAGAGGCGCAGATAGATCTGCTTCTTGACCCCCTTTGGAGAGAGGGTCCACCACTCGTTGTAACTGCGACCCTGCTGAAAATCACCCAGATAGCGCTGCAGCAGCAGATCGATGGCGGTTGCCATATCGGCAGAGAAGTCGCGGGAGCAGAGTTCGTCGAGAGACGTCGCCTCCCACACGGAGAGCGCGGCGCTGTTTGCCCAGAAAATATGGTGATGCTCGATGTCATAAACCCAGATCGGGGTATGCAGAACATCCATCGTCTTCAGTAACCGTTCGTCAAGCGTATTTATCTGGTCAAGGTCATTCATGCTGGATGGTCACTGGTTAACCGGAAAACAGATCTGGCAAACCGCTAGCTGCAGAATGCAAGGTGCAAATACCTCTCGGCCATTATCCCTTTTCACATAGCCAAGAGCGGACAAAACTATTTCAGATATCAACAACAGGGCAGCCTGTACGGCAATACTACAAAGGACTCAGCCAAGGACCCTGTTAATCCGAGCAAATCATATAGTCGATTTTTAACTTTTTTCCCCAGTAAAAACAAGCACTAAGAGCTATCCACTCGAGACCTTGAAAGAGCAATTGCATATTTGCTGCGACAAACTTGTTATTAACATTTAAATCAATGGTGGAAATAGTCATCACTCTCTGTCACAAAGCTTCCATTAATTAACCAAGCGGATGGATAAACAGCCAAAAAAACGCCAAAACGGACAAAAATAGTTCACTAAGGCGGAATTGATATACCCCAAATTCATTTTTCAACAGGCAATGAGCAAAACCCGAATATATGATCTGCATCACATTGACTGTAGATGGCAAACCACCCCGGCTGAGTACGCAGAACAACCCGGCGCCCTTCCATCAGGTTGCAATATCGGCCTTCGCTCGCGGTTATCGCGGAACAAATCAGGGAATATGACAAACATCACTGCCACAGTACCATTTGGCATCGTGCCGGAATAATCACCAGCTCGGGGAAACTGAGATGACAGGCGGGTGGATAGCTGGTATCAACAGAAATCGAATCCAGATCAATTAAACGCTGAATTACCCTTGCCAACCCGGAACGCTCTTTTTATGGTTGCCCCCTTGTTACACCCAGAACAGCGTTTATGAAGCACATCGAAGAGTTCTACCTGTTCGTCAAGGTGGTGCAAGAGGGAGGATTCTCCCACGCTGCAGCCGCACTGGGCATGCCAACAGGCACCATCAGTCGACGCATTTCCCAGCTGGAAGAGCAACTGGGTTGCTCCCTGCTACATCGCTCTACCCGCAAGCTCCGCCTTACCGATGATGGCCTCAGATACTACGAACGTCTCTGCACGCCACTCGCGCAAATCGAGCAGGCTACCAGCGAGATCCAGGGTCAAGAGGCCGACATCACCGGGCTTATCCGGATAGCTGCACCGATCGCACTCTCCAACACCATCCTCATCGATATGCTGGCCGAATTCGGGCTGCACTATCCCGAGGTACAGTTCGATATCACCCAGACTAATGATCACCAGCACCTGTTCGACAATGATCGGGATCTGGTGTTCTTCAACGGTGAGCTTCCCCAGTCGCTGCCCAATGCGATCTGTCTCGGTCATATCGAGTACGGCCTGTTTGCCTCACCACTCTATTTGACCAAGAAGGGCACCCCCTCCCACCCCAACCAGCTGGAAGAGCACGATCTCATCTACTGCTGGCCTCACCAGCACTGGCAGCTGACCGACAAGGATGGCCAGAGCGTCTGCATCAAACGCAGCGCCAAACTGACCGTCAACCAGACCCAGGCCGCGGTACGTGCAGCCCGGCGTCATCTGGGGATCGTCAATGCCCCGCTGCACTATCTGAGCAGCTTCCTCCATGACGAGCAGCTGGTGCCGGTACTGACCGACTGGCAAACCGGCAATCGACCCTTCTACATGTTGTGTTGCCAGCACCAGTTCGCTCCGTTGCGTGTTAAGATGTTCGTTGAATTTGTTGAAAAATACTCAGCACGCTATCGCAATCGGCAATGGGACAATCAATTTTCACAAGGTGATAGCCTCACCCATTGCATCTGACCGTTAGCGGGCCACACTTATAGCATCCCTTGCCAACAGAGCCTGCCTAACGCCATGAATGTATTGATATGTGATGACTCCGGGTTCGCCCGCAAACAGCTGGCGCGGGCGCTCCCGGCCGACTGGAAAGTCAATTTGCACTACGCAGCCAATGGTCTCGAAGGGATCGAACAGGTGCTGATGGGTCATGGCGATCTCATCTTCCTCGATCTGACCATGCCGGAAATGGACGGTTACGGCGTGCTGGAGACCCTCCAACGGGAGGGTCTGCGCAACAAGGTGATCGTGGTCTCCGGCGACATCCAACCAGAGGCCTATCAACGTGTCATGGGGCTGGGGGCGCTCGATTTCATCAAGAAACCCGCCGCCCCCGAAACCCTGCTCGCCCTGCTCAAAAAGCATGATTTCTGGAGTGCCGCCCCGAGTGGTCAACCAAGCGCCCCCGAGCAGCTGACAAGCGGCGTGGTAGCCGATGCAGGCGTCAAGATCACCCCCGAAATCCGCGATGTCTATCAGGAGCTGGCCAACGTCTCCATGGGTCAGGCAGCCGACTTGCTGGCTCGTCTGCTCAACGCCTTCGTGGTACTGCCTATCCCCAACGTCAACGTGCTGGAGGTCTCCGAGCTGCACATGGCCCTCTCGGCCGCTGCGGATTCAGATACCCTCTCCGCCGTCTGTCAGGGGTTTATCGGAGCTGGGATCGCCGGTGAAGCGCTGATCCTGTTCCATGACTCCAGCTTCAAAGATTTGGCCAAGCTGATGAACCATCAGGGGACGCTGGATCGCACCGCCGAACTGGAGCTGTTGATGGATACCGCCAACGTGCTGATCGGCGCCTTCCTGCGCGGCTACGCCAACCAGCTCGACACCCCCTTCAGTCAGGGGCACCCTGTGGTGCTCGGCCAGCACAGACCCATCAACGAGCTGATCAACACCAACAAGAGTCGCTGGCGCCGCACGCTCGCCATCGAGATCAACTACCGGATCCAGGATTACGCGGTGCAGTGTGATCTGCTGCTGCTGTTTACCGAAGATTCCATCGCCACCATGAACAACAAAATCATGCACATGCTCTAGGAGTGACTATGGAAATCCGTGAATTTCATTGGCTGATGAACATAGTCCAGAACCTGGACGTAGGCTTGGTTGTGCTCGACAAGGAGTACAAGGTACAGGTGTGGAACGGCTTTATGGAGAGCCACAGCGGCCGACTGGCCAGTGACGTGCGCGATGGCGTACTGTTCGAGCTCTTCCCCGATGTGGACAGAGCCTGGTTCGAACGCAAGGCCAACATGGTCTTCAAACTCAACAACCGCGCCTTCAGCACCTGGGAGCAGAAGCCCTATCTGCTGCGTTTCTCCAACTACCGCCCCATTACCGGCTCGGCCCCCCATATGTTCCAGAACCTGACCCTGGTGCCACTGGCCGATTTCGGCGGTCAGGTGACCCACATCGCGGTGATGATCTACGATGCCACCGATGAGGCCATGCTGATGAGCGGCCAGCGGCAGGCTTGAGCTTGCAGCAAATAACAGAGGGCGCCGCAGCGCCCTCTGTTATTTCGGTATAAACAGGTCTTGGTATAACCTCTACCTGACCAGCCGTCTCAACGCGCTCCGAGATACTCGGTGAAGGCGTCGATCACCTCTTCAATATCGTCATCGTTGATTTGCAGATGGGTCACCAGCCGCAGCTCGCCGTAACCGGAGAAGAGGATCCCCCGCTCCTTCATAAAAGCGAGCAAAGGGGCCGATTCTCCCTCATGCAGCCGCAGGAACACCATGTTGCTCTGCACCAGCGAGAGGTCGAGCTCGATGCCCGGCAGTGCAGCCAACCCTTCGGCCAGCCGTTTGGCACGGCGGTGATCATCGGCCAGACGGGTCACATGCTGCTCGAGGGCAAACAGACCGGCTTGCGCCAGAATCCCCGCCTGACGCATGCCACCCCCCAGCATCTTGCGTAGGCGGCGCGCACGGGCGATGAAATCGTGGCTGCCCACCAGCAGCGAGCCCACCGGTGCGCCCAACCCCTTGGAGAGACAAATCGAGATGCTGTCAAACGGTGCAGCGATCACCTCGACCGGGGTCTCGCTGGCCACGGCGGCGTTAAAAAGCCGGGCGCCATCGAGATGGAGCTTCAAGCCACGCTCGGCAACAAATGCCCCCATCTCCTGCAGATAGGAGAGCGGCAGCACCTTGCCGTTGTGGGTGTTCTCAAGGCAGATCAGGCGAGTCTGGACGAAGTGGGCATCATCAGGGGCCAGCGCAGCCTTGATATCATCGAATGCCAGCGTGCCATCGCGCTGCATCGGCAAGGGTTGCAGGGCTACGGAGCCCAGCACGGCACTCCCCTGCGCTTCATAGCGATAGATGTGAGCGGCGTTGCCGAGGATGGCCCCCTCACCGCGCTGACAGTGGCTCATCACCGCCAACAGATTGGACATGGTGCCGGACGGCACAAACAGCGCCGCCTGTTTGCCCAGCAATCTTGCCCCAAAGGCCTCCAGCGCGTTGACGCCCGGATCTTCACCATAGACATCGTCACCGACTTCGGCGTGGAGCATGGCTTGACGCATGGCGTCAGTAGGCTGGGTGACGGTGTCACTTCGTAAATCGATATAGCGCATGAGATCCCTCCTGAAACAGGAGAGTGACGTTAGCCATGCGCCCCTCGCTTGGCAAGGGGCGCATGAGCAGAATGTGAAGCCAATAGACGTCCATAGAACCCGCAGGCGGGATTTACCAAGGCAGCGGCTGACCTTTGAGATCCAGCAGCTGACCCGATTGGGTCAACGATAACCCCTCGATGAGATTGAGCAGCTTCACCGCCACCTCGGCAGGCTCCTGCAATTGCTCCGCAGGCAACTCGCTCAGAAAGGGAGCATTCATCGGGGAGTCCATCAAGCCGGGCGCCACCGCCACCACCCCCGCTTGCGGGAAACGTTGCGCCCACTCGAGGGCCAGAGTTTTCACCCCCATGTCGAGGGCAGCCTTGCTCATCCGGTAGCTGTAACGTCCCCCCTCCAGATTGGAGGTGATGGAGCCCGCCAGATCGGAGATGGCACAGAGCCACAGCGGATGGTCACTGCCCATCAACCGACTGAAACGGGCAGCCAGCGCCAGTGTTGGCCAGGCATTGGCCAGCAGGCTGTCGCACAGCCACTTGGGGTGCACCTCTTCGACCCGCCGCTCTGGCATAAAGCTGACATCGTGCAACAGGCCGATGGTGTTGATCACCACAGTGGGAAGCGGATCGGTGTCGTAGAGGGTAAACAGGGCGTCGAACGAGATGGCGTCCACCTCTTGCAGCGGGAAGAAAGCCCCCATCTCGATCCCTTTTGGATAGGTGCGCCCGGCAAGAAGGAAGGACTCCCCCCTTGCCATCAGCTCTCTTGCCAGCGCCGAACCCAGCGCACCACTTCCGAGGATCAAGTAG
Source organism: Aeromonas sp. ANP5 (assembly GCF_963870295.1). Lineage (NCBI taxonomy): Bacteria > Pseudomonadati > Pseudomonadota > Gammaproteobacteria > Aeromonadales > Aeromonadaceae > Aeromonas > Aeromonas sp. ANP5. Next base: position 29,824 of record NZ_CAWMRY010000019.1, read on the forward strand.
CTCATCGCCCATTCCATGGAGACTTATCTTGCTTAGAGCGTATCAGAATAATCAACCGGCCGTGACACGACCAAAGGGTAATATGCCCCTCATCACGCTTCCCCCAGATGGCGACCAAACTCCCGCGCCAGCGCCAAGTCGAGAAAACCGTCCGCTTTCTTGTGGGTGCGCAAAAACTGGTAATAGGCGAGCAGGGTGACCAGTGCCTCCTCATCGGGCAGCCCCACCCCGGGTTGCTGCTCGCCCAGCAGTAGCTGCGCCGCTGCCAGCGCCTCCCTGTCTACCACTTCCGCCTGACGGTAGAGATAACCGCAGCCGGTTGCCAGCCACTCCAGCGAGCAGTTGGCCCCCATGGCGATCTGGTTGGCCCGCGCCAGGCCAGGCTCGGCTCCCTTCAAATATTTGCGGATCAGCGCTTCACTGAGCCCCACCTTGCGGGCAAACGCGCTCACGCTCATCTCCCCGATCAGGCTCTGCAAGCGCTCGGCAAATCCTTCCATCCAACTCTCTCTCCTACTCTGCGATCAGAACCAAAGTTCGAATCATGCCACTGCCCATTATTGCTTTGCCAGCCACATGAGGCCAAGATGCCCGCAGTCATCTATGTTGCACATCGTTTTCGCATCGTGTTTTTCAAGGAGTCAACCATGTCTGTATCCCGTGTCGCCCTGCATCCGCAAGGCCCCACCTTCTCTCGCCTCATCATGGGTTACTGGCGCCTGATGGAGTGGCAGCTCTCTCCGGCCGCTCTGCTCGACCTGATGAAATATCATCTGGATCTGGGGGTCACCACCATCGATCACGCCGATATCTATGGCGGCTACCAGTGTGAAGAGGCCTTTGGTCACGCCCTGCGCCTCGAGCCTTCCCTGCGCAGCCGGATGGAGATCGTCACCAAGTGTGGCATCGCCCTCACCGCCAAGCCGGAGCATGCTCTCAACCACTACAACACCGGTAAGGACCATATCATCGCCAGCGCCGAGGCCTCGCTGCGCAAGCTCGGCACCGACCATCTGGACCTGCTGCTGATCCACCGCCCGGATCCCCTGATGAACGCAGATGAAGTGGCCGACGCCTTTATCACCCTGAAACAGGCGGGCAAGATCAAGCACGCCGGGGTATCCAACTTCACCGCCCGTCAGTTCGAGCTACTGCAATCGCGTCTCCCCTTCCCGCTGGTCACCAACCAGCTGGAGATCTCGCCGCTTCATCAGGAAGGGACCCTCGATGGTACCCTGGATCAGTGCCAGCAGCTTGGCATCAAGCCGATGGCCTGGTCATGTCTCGGCGGCGGCCGACTGTTCAGCGATGACGCCTATGCCCCGCTGCGTGCCGAACTGGAGCAGATCCGTCAGGAAGTGGGCGCCCAGACTATCGAGCAGGTGGTCTACGCCTGGGTAATGATGCTGCCAAGCCAGCCGCTGCCATTGATTGGCTCCGGCAAACGGGAGCGGATTGCTGCCGCCGTAGCCGCCGAATCTGTCGAGCTGAACCGCCAGCAGTGGTTCCGCATCCGCAAGGCGGCGCTCGGTTACGACGTCCCCTGATAACAGCAAAACGTCCAGAAACAAAAACGGCATGGGGGAAACCCATGCCGTTTTTTTATTGCCGAGGCACCTCAGCGGTGGCGCTGTTGCGGGCGACCACGGGGAGCATCTGTCTTCGGTTTGGCCTGGTTGACGGTGATGGTACGGCCACCGACTTCAGTGCCATGCAGACCAGCGATGGCCTTTTCGGCATCACCATTGACCGGCATTTCAATAAAACCAAACCCCTTTGACTGGCCGGTATCGCGGTCGATGATGATATCAACCTTGTCGACCTGTCCAAACTGGCTGAACAGGGTTTTCAGTTCGTCGGCCGTCATCCGGTACGACAGATTTCCTACGTAAATCTTCATGCCATCCACTCTCGATTCAAGGTGCCTTCTCTATGCAATTCCCAGCATAACGGTAAGGGCACAACCCCTATGCCGGACCTGCCATGGCTTCATGCCGTGGCCTTCTCCACACTGTCGTCAAGTGATTGATCTCTTGGGTTAACAGTGCAGACAAGATCAATTCGAGTCACTGGCAGTATCTGAGCTTTGCCGGGAATTGTCGAGAAAATAGTCGACTCAGGCCGATTGCAGATCTGACAACCGTTGCGCCAGCATCCGGCGACCGTGCCAGGCCCGTTTAAAGCCGAAGCGATAGACAGACGGGCTCACCAGATGCAGCTCCCCCGCCTTGAGATCCAGCAAGGCCATGGCCGCCGCCAGCTCCTCTTCACTCAGTTGCAGATCGAGGCTGAAGTCGAGCCACTGGCCGTCGTGGCCCACTCGCCGCTCCCGTTCGAGCGCCACCAGCTGGCTGCGGGGCAGCGCCAGCGCCTCATCCTTGTTGCCATTGAGCAGATAGATATGCTGTTCGTCCCACCCCAGCTCCGCCAGGCGCCAAGGCTGCCAGCTGCGGGGCAGCGACACCATGATCCCGGTGATGCCACCAAAGACCACGCCCACCCAGTTGAGCAGCGCCATGGCGCCCCAACCATCCCACAAGGAGGCCGCCACCACGCCCCAACTCACCAGCAACAGCAGAAAAATGACGCAGCGATAACGAACCGCTGGCGGCATCAACAGCTGCACCTGCGAACCGGCAAGCAAGGATGTAATACGCATGAAAAGCTCCTGTCATCACGAAATGGCGCCATTGTGAATAGCCATCAGGATGCTGACAAGGGGGTTTTCTTTGTCATCCCCCTATAATATCAATACCATGGCGTAAATGATTCTCAGTGGAACCCGCTTCTTGACCAGCTCGCAACCCTGTGTGCGCTTTTGTGGCGTCGACAAATTCTATGGCGATTTTCAGGCTCTTCATCACATCGATCTCACCATTGAACGGGGAGAGAAGTGGGTTATCTGTGGCCCATCAGGCTCGGGAAAATCGACCCTGATCCGCACCATCAACGGGCTGGAGGGGATCGACGACGGCCAGCTGTTCCTGTTTGGCGAGCCGGTGACCCCTTCCTACCTGCGCCGCCTGCAAGGTCGGGTTGGCATGGTGTTTCAGCAGTTCAACCTCTTCCCCCATATGACGGTGCTGGAAAACCTGATGGTGGCGCCGGTGCATACCCTGGGGTTGCGCCCTGAGGAGGCCAAAGCCCGGGCGCTCGGGCTGCTCGAGCGGGTGCGTATTCAGGCACAGGCCGACAAGTACCCCCACCAGCTCTCCGGCGGCCAGCAGCAGCGGGTCGCCATCGCCCGCTCCCTCTGCATGCAACCCGAGCTGATGCTGTTTGACGAGCCCACCTCCGCCCTCGACCCCGAGATGATCCGCGAAGTGCTCGATGTGATCCGCGAGCTGGCTGACGAGGGGATGACCCTGATCTGCGTCACTCACGAGATGGGCTTTGCCCGTCAAGTGGCGGATCGGGTGCTCTTTATGGATGAGGGGAAAATCATCGAGTCGGCCCCGCCCGCCCAGCTGTTCAACGCCCCTCGTCACCCGCGTACCCGGGCCTTCCTCGAACAGGTGCTCAGCTATCATGGCTAGGCTCAATCGCCCCCGCCTGCTCGGCTGGTTGTCAGGCACTGTGATGCTCTCTGTGCTACTGGGCTGGGCGCTTTATAGCGGCGCTCGCCAGATGGGCTATGAGTGGCAGTGGCCGCGGGTGTTGCCCTTTCTCGGCGAATGGGATGAGGGAACCTTTTATGCCGGCCCCCTGCTAAACGGCCTGCTGGTCACTTTGCAGGTGGCGCTGCTCAGCCTGTTGGGCACTCTGGCGGTCGGGGTGTGCGTGGTCAGCCTGCGGCTGCTTCCCTCCAGGCTCGGCCCCTGGCTCGCCATCGCCTATCTGGCGCTGGTGCGCACCACGCCCCAGTTGGTGCAGCTCTATATTCTCTATTTCTTGCTGGGCCCCATGCTGGGATTGGCCCCCCTTGCCTGCGCCGTGTTGAGCCTCTCCCTCTATCAGGGGGCCTTCACCGCCGAAGTGCTGCGTGCAGGTGTACAGGCCATTCCCAAAGGACAGTGGGAGGCAGCCCAGTCCCTTGGCTTGTCACGGGCCATCACCCTGCGCAAGGTGATCCTGCCCCAGCTGGTGCGCATCACCTTGCCGCCACTGACCAACGAGCTGGTCTCCCTTATCAAACATTCGGCGCTGGTGAGTGTGATCGCCATCTTCGATCTGACCAACGAAGGGCGTACTCTGGTTGCCGATACGTTTCTGACCTTTGAGGTGTGGTTTACCGTGGCTGCCCTCTATTTGCTGTTAACCCTGACGCTGTCAGCCTGTTCGCGGGCGCTGGCCCGTCACCTGAATCCGGATCAACAAGGACGCTAACCATGAATCTGTCATTCAAGACCACCCTGTCGGGCGCTGCCCTGCTGCTGGCAAGCCTGCTCACTCCGGCACTGGCACAAACTGCCCCCTCCGACACCCAGGCACAGATCGAGCAGAGCGGTACCCTGCGGGTCGGCATGTCCACCTTCGCCCCCTGGGCGATGCGCGACAAGCAGGGGGCCCTGATCGGTTTCGAGATTGACGTGGCCCGTCGCCTCGCCACAGATAACGGCTGGCAGGTAGAGTTCGTGCCTACCGCCTGGGATGGGATCATCCCCTCCCTGTTGGCGAAAAAATATGACGTCATCATCGGCGGCCTCACCATCACCCCCGAGCGGGAGAAGAGCGTGCGCTTCACCCAGGCCTACTCCCATTCGGGGGTGCAGCTGGCCGCCTCCAGCACCATGGCCAAAGAGAAGAAAACCGTGGCGGACTTCAACCAGCGCGGGGTGATCCTGGCGGTACGTCGTGGCGCCTCGCCGGTACAGGTAGCCAAAGCGCACTTCCCCAAGGCCACCTTGCGCCAGTTTGATGACGAGTCACAGATATTTCAGGAGGTGCTGAACGGCCGCGCCCACGGCGCCCTCTCCTCTTCCCCGAAACCCGAGCAAGAGGCGCTGCGCCACCCGGATGCCCTCTTTATGCCGTTTGCCGAGCCGTTGGCACAAGGCGATGAAGGCTTTGCCCTGCGCAAGGGGGATGATGCCCTGGCTGAACAGTTCAACGAGTGGATCGCCGCCCGTCAGGCCGATGGCTGGCTCAAGGCGCGCCATGACTACTGGTTCAAGTCGCTGGCGTGGGAAGCGCAGGTCGCCAATCCCTGATGCTGATGGCCCTCAAACAGACCATCCGGCGCATCGTCCGGAAGCCATGTCGGAACATCAACTGGCTGGATGGGGCGATCGCCCTGATCCTGCTGCTGGCTGGCCTCTGGCTGGCCAGCCGCTTGCACATCGGGGTGGCCTATCAGTGGCGCTGGCATGAGGCCTTCGATCTGCTGTTCACCCCTGGCCCTCACGGCGAGTTGCCCTACTTTTTCAGCGGTCTGCTCACTACCTTGCGCATCGCCCTGCTCGGCATGGTGCTGGCGCTGCTGCTCGGCACTGCGCTGGGGGTAGCCGCCTTCAGCCGCCGACCCTGGCTGGTGATGCCCGCGACCCTGTTTATCCAGCTGATCCGCAATCTGCCGCCGCTGGTCTTTATCTTCATCTTCTACTTCTTTATCGCCAACCAGCTGCTGCCTGTAAGCGGCCTCTCCCGCTGGCTCGGCACCGTATCACTCTCCCCGTGGCAAGAGGCGCTGTTTGGCCCACCTGCCCGCTGGGAGAACCTCATCTCAGGCACCCTCTGCGTTGGCATGATCAGCGCAGCCTTCGTCGCCGAGATCGTCCGCGCTGGGCTGGCCGCCATCCCCCGTGGCCAGTGGGAGGCGGCGCAGAGCCTCGGGCTCTCTCCCTGGGTGCGGCTGCGCCATGTGATCCTGCCGCAGGCCATGCTGCTGATGTTGCCCCCCCTCACCGGGCAGCTCATCGCGCTGGTGAAGGATACCGCCATCGTTTCCCTTATCTCGGTGCAGGAGCTCACCTTCGTCGGCACCGAGATGGCCAACTCCAGCGGACTGGTCTACGAGATCTGGCTGCTGGTGGCCGCGGCCTATTTATTTATATGTTTGAGTCTGTTCATATTGCTGAGCCGACTCGAAGCAAGACAAGGAGCACGCACATGCTGACGTCCCTGTTGCTGGCGACTGTATTGCAAGCGGAAGCCATCGGTGGTTATGCCGCCGGTTGCCTGAAAAACGGCGTATCCCTGCCCCTCGAAGGGCCGGGTTATCAGGTGATCCGTACCAAACGGCTGCGCTACTACGGCCACCCCGACCTCATCCACTATCTGCAAGCGCTGGCCAACCAGACCCGCATGGCCGGGCTGCCGGATCTCTATATCGCCGATCTGGCGATGGCCCGGGGCGGCCCCTTTACCTCTGGCCATCGCAGCCATCAGACCGGACTTGATGCCGATATCTGGTTTCGCATGGCCAACCGTCCCATCAGCAAGTGGGAGCAGGATGCCCCCAAGGAGTGGGCACTGATCGACGAACCCAGCTACAAAATGTTACCGGGCCGCTTTGGCCCACAGCAGCTCACCCTGCTGCGGCTGGCGGCCAGCAAACCCGAGGTGGCCCGCATCTTCGTCAATCCGGTGATCAAATCCGCGGTCTGCCAACAAGCTGGTAACGAACCCTGGGTCGCCAAGCTACGCCCCTGGGTGGGCCACTTCAGCCACTTCCACGTGCGGCTGCGCTGCCCGGTGGGCAGCCCCGATTGTGAACCCCAGGCTCCCATTCCGCCCGGCAATGGCTGTGGGGAAGAGCTGGCATCCTGGCTAAAAGACAAGCCCCAGCTGCCCAAGGTATCCGGCATCAACAAGCGACCTGAGCTACCTGCGCGTTGTGGCAACTGACCCCAAGCTGGTATGGTTATGCACTCTTGGTCGTACACCATCCATGGCGCACTATCGACTCGAAATATCAAAGGAGAACAACAAGATGGCCACATCACTCTGGCGCAGAACCACGCAGAGCCTGTTGACCCTGACCCTGCTGCTCGGCCTGACCGGCTGCGGCATGAACAATATTCCGACCCTGGATGAGCAGGTCAAGGCGAGCTGGGGGCAGGTGGAGAACCAGTATCAGCGCCGCGCCGACCTCATTCCCAATCTGGTCGCCACCGTCAAGGGCTACGCCAGCCATGAGCAGGAGACCCTAAAGGCGGTCACCGATGCCCGCGCCCGGGTCGGCAGCGTGCAGGTGAGCGACCCTGCCCAGCTCAAGGAGTTTGAAGCGGCCCAGAACCAGCTCTCCAGCGCCCTCTCCCGCCTGATGGTGGTGGTAGAACGCTACCCCGAGCTGAAAGCGGATCAGCAGTTCCTTGCCCTGCAGGCCCAATTGGAAGGAACCGAGAACCGCATCTCGGTGGCTCGCCGCGACTATATCGAGGCGGTGCGCCAGTTCAATACCGAGATCCGCACTTTCCCCGGCGTCATCTGGTCCAAGCTGCTCTACTCGGACCTGGAGGCCAAACCCAGTTTCAGTGCCAAACCCGGTGCCGATGAGGCGCCCAAGGTCAGCTTCCAATGAAGATGATGCTGCGCTGGTTTCTTCCCTGTCTGCTGCTCTGGGCCAGTGCCCTGCAAGCGGCACCGGACTTCCCGACGCTGAGCGGACGGGTGGTGGATGAAGCCAGTCTGATGTCCCGCAAACAGGCCCATCAACTGACCCAACAGCTGGCCGCCTTTGAAAAGCGCAGCGGTATCCAGCTGGTGGTGGTCTCTGTCGACAGCCTCGATGGGGAGACTATCGAGGAGTACGGCTACCAGCTCGGTCGCCACTGGGGGATCGGCCAGAAAGGCAAAAACAATGGCGTGCTGTTGCTGATCGCCCAGGATGAGCGCAAGGTGCGGATCGAGGTGGGATATGGGCTAGAAGGCGCCCTGCCCGACGCCATCGCCGCCAACATCATCCATGGCCGCATCCTGCCCGCCTTCAAACGCGGCGATATGGTGGCCGGGATCATGGCGGGCAGCCAGAGCATCATGAAGGCACTCGCCGGAGAGTATCAGCCGGTCGAGCAGCCGAAAAGTGACAACGGCGGCGGCCCCTGGCTGTTTATTCTGGTGGTGATTGCGATGATCGTGCTCCACAACCTGCGCGGCGGTGGTGGCGGTGGGCCGGGAGGACGACGTCGGTCGGCCTACATGGCCGGTGGATTGGGTGCCGGCTCCTTTGGTGGTCGCTCCGGCGGCGGATTCAGCGGTGGCGGCGGCAGTTTTGGCGGCGGCGGAGCCTCCGGTGGCTGGTAACAGGAGTAAAGAGACAAATCATGATTTCTAAACAGTTCTTCCACACGCTTCAGGCAAAGGTGCGCGAAGCGGAGCTAGAGACTGATGCTGAACTGGTCACCGTGCTGGCCCCGGCCAGCGATGGTTATCGCTACATTCCCACCCTCTGGGCGGCGCTGCTGGCGATGCTCACCCCGCTGCTGGTGTTCCAGCTCGGCTTCTGGCTCGGCTGGTACGAAATCCTGCTGGTACAGTGGTCAGTCTGGCTACTGCTGAGCCTGCTGTTCCACTGGACCCCCATCAAGATGCGGCTCATCCCGAAGAAGGTTCGCCAGCACCGGGCGGCCCTGATGGCCCGCCTGCAATTTGTCGAGCAAGGGCTGCACCGCACCCGCGACCGACTCGGGGTGCTGATCTTCGTCTCGGCCGCCGAGCACTATGTAGAAATACTGGTGGATGATGGCATCGCCCAGCATATCGACAACGGCCAGTGGCAGGAGATCATCGACGACTTCGTGGCGCGCGTGCGCAACAAGGAGATCGAACAGGGTTTTCTGGAGTGCGTGGAGCGCGTTAGCGCCATTCTGACCGATGCCTTCCCGGCCACCCGGGATCAAAACGAGCTGCCGGACAGTCTGATCATCCTCGACAAGCCCTGATCCGGTTTAAAAAACCGGCATTCTGCGCAAGGGTTAGGCATTCGGAAAAGATTATGAAAAATAAGGGGAAAAGTGGTTGACCCACACAGTCCTTTCCCCTAAATTACGCCCCGTTCCAGCGCAACAGCGCAGCGAACGAAAATTTGGTGAGGTGTCCGAGTGGCTGAAGGAGCACGCCTGGAAAGTGTGTATACGGCAACGTATCGAGGGTTCGAATCCCTCCCTCACCGCCAAATTTAAAAAAACCGACCTCAGGGTCGGTTTTTTGCTTTCCGGCAAACACCTATGTCGACAAGTGAGCCAGAGCCACGCAGCAGCGGGTTATACACGCTCTCACCCTCCGGTTTGCAAAACACGGATGGAACATCGCAGCTTTTCGTATTGCCAGCACCCACCCCCTACCTTGCTTTATGTGATTGCCCCGCCCGACAAGCGTTCCTTCCTGTCACAACAGGAGCCACAAGATGATTGCAATGCCATCTTATGGCCGCAACACGCCTTCTTTTATGGACGTTACCCAGCGCCCATTAATTGCTCAGCGATTGGATTTCATTTTGAAAAACTGATACTTAAATAGCTACACTAGCCATTATCAACATGCAGGGACGTGTAAAAAATGAGCTTGATTGGCTTGGTGCTGGCGTTGATCGCCATCCTTGGCGGCAACATGATCGAGGGGGGGCACCCCAGTGCACTGCTCGATCTGCCCGCATTCCTCATTGTGATCGGTGGCACCATAGGTGCTGCGCTGACCCAGTTCCCTTTCTCCGTCGTCGGCAGCACCATGAAGCGTTTCAAATGGCTGCTCTCCCCCCTCAAGCTCGATATGCATGAACAGGCCCAGTTGCTGGAGACCCTGGCAGGCAACGCCCGCCGCAGCGGCATGCTGGCGCTGGAAGGGATGATCGACGAGATCAAGGATCCCTTCCTGAAGAAAGGGGTGCAGATGATGGTCGATGGCTACGAGAAGGCCAAAATCCACGAGGTGCTGGAGAACGAGATCGAATTTGAACAGGAAGATCTCGAACAGACGGTCAAATTCTATGAAGCCATGGGCGGCTACTGCCCGACCATGGGGATCGTCGGGGCGGTATTTGGCCTGATCCACGCCATGGGTCTGCTAGATGCCCCCGACAAGCTGGGCGGCGCCATCGCGGTGGCCTTTATCGCTACCATCTACGGGGTATCCGCCGCCAACCTGATCTTCTTGCCGTTCGGCAACCGCTACAAGGGGTTTGCCCACCAGATCCGCCACTACAAGGAGATGACCCTGACCGGCATTCTCTGCATCGTTGATGGCGAATCCCAGGCACGCCTGCAAGTTACCCTCGAACCTTATCTGGGAGGTCACGGTGGCCAAAAAGAAAAAGGCTGAAGCGCCGGAGAACCATGAACGCTGGCTGGTCTCCTATGCCGACTTCATGACCCTGCTGTTCGCCCTGTTTGTGGTGCTCTACTCCTTTGCCATGGCCAAGCAGTCCGAAACCCGGGTGCTTATCCAGGGCTTTATCGAGTCGCTGGGTAAAATCGGCCTCATCTCCCCGCCTGCCGGCTCACCTTTGATGCAGGGGGGCACAGGGATTCTCGAGCCAGAATCAAAAACTACGCCGAGCAGCCCGAAAGAGGAGACTGTGCTGGAGAAAGATGCCCCCATGGCGGCATCGGACCCCTTCAACGAGACCATAGGTGCCTCGGAAAAACCGAGCGCCACCGAAGCCTGGCCCCACAAGACCAAGGAGCAGGAGTGGGTGCAGGTGACCAAGCAGAAGCTTGAGCAGCAACTCAAGGCCCAGATTGAATCGAAGGACCTGGAGGTCGAGCAGCTTGGCAGTCAACTGGTGATCCGCATCGGCGAGAAGGCGCTATTCCCCTCCGATTCGGCGTTCCTGCAGCCCCAGTTCATCCCGCTGGTCAACAAGATCGCAGGCATTCTGGCCAATATCCCGGGGCAGGTAGTGGTCACCGGTCATACCGACAACTCCCAAGCGCCGGTGGAGCTTTATCGCAATAACTGGGAGCTCTCGGTGCTGCGGGCCTCTTCCATCGTGCAGACCATGCTGACCAACCCCCAGCTGGATGCCAGACGAGTCATCGCTCAGGGTGTGGCCGACACCCAACCCCGCTTTGCCAATGACACCCCCGAACATCGTCAGGCGAACCGCCGGGTCGATATCACCCTCTCCCAAGGCAAGGCCGCAGAAGAGTCGCTGCAACTGCTCAAGCCCTGATCCCCCCGCTCCCGCTTCGCGCGGGAGCCTCTTTTTAAAAACAAATAACTCAATAATATCAACGCCATAAGATCTTAATGATAATGATTGCCATTTATTGTCAAGTGGTCAGGCCTCTGCAATAATGCCGCCCCTCAGGCTTAAATAAAAACAATTATCATTATGAACAAACTGCTTCAGGCATGGCCGGCACTCCTGTGTGCCTCCGCTGGCGCGGCCGATCTTCCCCCTGTGGAGAAGGCTCGCAGCGACGACACCATCATTGTCACTGGGCAACGGGTACAACAGAAACTCTCCGATGTTTCCGGCTCCATCACCGTCATCACCCAGGAAGAGCTGGACCGTCAGGTCGCCAGCGAGCTGACTCATGTGTTTCGCAAGATCCCCGGTGTCTCGGTCACCGGCTCTGCCGGGCGACCGCAAAACATCAGCGTGCGCGGCATCGGTGGCAACCGTATCCTGCTGATCAAGGATGGGGTGCGCGTCAGCGATGGCTTTGGCGCCGACAACATCAATGACAAGGTGGGTCGCTTCAACTTCGATCTCGATGACATCAAGCAGATTGAGGTGGCCAAGGGAGCCGGCTCCTCCCTGCATGGCTCCGATGCCATCGGCGGCACCGTGGTGATGAATACCAAGCAGCCGGAAGATTATCTGCAACAGCAAGATAGCTATCTGGCGGCCAAGACTCTCTACGGTGGCGACAGCAACAAGAAGAAGCTCAGCATGACCGGCGCGGTTCGGGCACTGGAGAGCGAACATCTGTTGCGCCTCTCCGGCTGGCATGGCAACGAAACCGCCAACTTTGAAGAGAACCGCATTCCGGCGGATCTGGATGGCATGAGCGCCTCCACCAGCAGCCGCCTCCCCCTCAATGCCCATCACGCTCTGCGGCTGGAGCTGGACTACTACGAGGATCACGCCAAACGCCAGATGGGGCCCAAAGCGGTGCCCCAACCCGATGGCAGCTGGGACGTGGTCGGTTTTCAGGAAGATGGCGATCAGCGCACCCAGGGCGGCAAGTTCAGCTGGGAAGCCAGCGATCTGGGCATAGTCGATACCCTCAACTGGAGCCTGTTTGGCAATCAGTCCCGCAACGAGGCCAACCAGCGCCAGCTGCTGCGCAACGATGCCCTGAGCGGCTATCCCAGATATCGCAGCCAGCGCACCCTCTCCACGTTCGAGGAGCTGCGCCTTGGCAGCGAGCTGGAGTTGCAGAGCAAGCTGAGCACCGGCTCGCTGGATCACACCTTCAGCTACGGTGTGGAGCTGGAGCAGGCCAACCACGAGCGGCCGGTCAGCAATCTGACCCTGGAAGATGGCATCACCACCCAGGGACAGAAAGCCCCCTTCAGCAAGGCCGAAACCCGCCGCGATGGCATCTGGCTGAGCGATGTGATCGATCTGGGCAACTGGCAGTTTACCCCGACCCTGCGCTTTGACCGCCAGCGCCTGCGCGCACCGGACAGCAATCTGGCCGAGAACCATAGCGACCACATCTCCCCCAGTGTGGCGGCCAGTTATCGCTTCAACGAGACATGGCGCAGCTGGCTCAGCTATGCCAACGGCTTCCGCGCCCCCGCTTACGATCAGGTTTACGGCAACATTCCCCACTACTTTGCCATGCCGCCATTCGAGATCATTGCCAACCCCAACCTCAAGGAGGAGACCAGCCACAGTCTGGAGTGGGGAGTGAATGGCCAAAGCGACAACTGGAGCGTCAAACCGGCCGTTTTCTACAACCGCTACTACAACTTCATCGACTGGCGCCAGACCGGTTTTCGCCTCGATGACGGTGTCTTCCTGCGCCAGTATCGCAACGTCGCCAAAGCAGAAACCTGGGGCGCCGAGCTGGCCGCCAGCCTCTGGCTGAGCGACGAGTGGGAGCTTTCGACCAATCTGGCCTGGATGGATGGCAAGGATCACCGCGGTGAGCCGCTGCGCACCCAGACACCGCTGGAAGGCAACACCACCCTGCGCTGGCAACGGCTCGACTGGGGGGTTGAGCTCAGTGGCAACTATGCCGCCGCCATGACCAAGGTGCCACAGTGCGCCAATGCGCAGACTGGCTACAACGGTGCCTGTCAGAGCAGCGCAGGCTGGTTCAGCCTGGATCTCACCGGCGACTGGCAGATCACCGAGGCGCTCAAGGTCAATGCCACCATCGGCAACCTGCTCGATACCCGCTACGTCCGCTATCAGGATGTGGCCGGACTTCCGGCTGGCAGCGATACCTCCCTCTACAGCCAGAGCGGCCGCTACCTGTCAGCCAGCCTCAGCTACCGTTTCGTGGGGATGTGATGAAACATCATGCAATCATGGCGGCCCTGTTGGCCGCCCCGTTGGCTTGGGCGCAAGAGACTCTGCCACCGCCGATCCCGTCCCAATCGCACCTGATTTCAGGCAATCCCGTACGCCAGGATCCCTACTTCTGGTTGCGGGACGAGAGCCGTAGCAACCCGGCCATTCTAGCCCTGCTCAAGCAGCAAAATCGCTGGAGCGAGCAGCAGCTCGCCGCGCAGCAGCCGCTGGAAGCAACCTTGCGCGCCGAATTTGCCCGCCATCCGGCGGGGGAATCTGTGCCAGACAACTGGCTTGTGCGCGGCGATCAGGCATGGCAGCTGCGCCCGGATGGCTCACTCTGGCAACGCCACGGGGGCAAGGTGCTGCAGCGGCTTCCCGCCAGAGCGGGTGAGGGCTATTACGAAGCGGGCGGCTGGGCACTGAGCCCGGATAACCTCACACTGGCCATCGCCGAAGACAGGCGCGGCGATCTCGACTATCAGGTCACCCTGCTCGATCTCCAGAGCGGCAAGGTGCTGGCCAGTTTGGCGCAGCGCAGCGCTGATCTCGCCTGGTCACAAGATGGTCGCACCCTCTACACCATCGCCAACGAGCGCTACACCCTGCGCCCCTGGCAGCTGCGCGGCTGGCAGGATGGCCAGGAGCAGACTCTCTATGAGGAGCAGGATCCCGCCTGGCTGCTCAGCCTCTATCGCACCACGGATGGCCAGCATCTGGTGTTGCAGGGCAACAACCACGACAGCTCGGAGCAATACCTGCTCGACTCGGGCAAGCCGCAGCAGATAAAACCCCGCCAGCGCGGGGTGGAATACTATCTGGACAGTCAATCCGGCTGGGTGATCAAGAGCAACCGGGAAGGGGCGTTTGCCCTCTATTCAGCCAGCACGCCGCTCGATGAGTGGCAGCGCCTGTGGCCCGCCAAAGGGGAAGATCTCGGCGATCCCGAGAAGTGGCGACTGTTTGATCGCCATCTGGTGGTGCAGTTTCGCCAGCAGGGGGAGGATTGGCTCGCCCTGCTCGATCGCAACGGCCATGAACGCCAGCGCCTGCCGCTGGCCAGTGGCGCCGGTACCGGCTGGCTGCAAGGAGAACATGACCCGGCCAGCGACCGCATTCTGGTGCGCAGTCAGGGCTTGAGCCAGCCCCCCGGCCAACGCTGGCTGGATTTGACCAGCGGCCACTGGATCAACGACCAGCACACCGCAGGCAATAAAGCATTGCCCTATCAGAGCGAGCGGCGCTGGATCACCTCTGCCGATGGCACCCGGGTGCCTGTCTCGCTGGTGTGGCGCAAAGATCTGGCCCCTCGCGCTGTACTGCTCTATGGCTATGGCGCCTATGGCACGCCGATGCGCCCCTACTACCAGAAAGAGCTGTTGAGCCTGCTGGATCGGGGCTTTGTCTACGCCATCGCCCATGTGCGCGGCGGCGGCATGCTGGGGGAGCAGTGGACCCGCGACGGGCGGGGCATCAACAAGCAGAACGGCATCAGCGACTTTATCGCTGCCGGCAACACCCTGCGCCACTGGTCGCCCGACTCTGCTCCCCTTCCCATGTTTGCCATGGGGGGCAGCGCGGGGGGCACGCTGGTTGCTGCGGCCCTCAACCAGCAACCGACACTCTTTAGCGGCGCCGTGTTGCAGGTTCCCTTCGTCGATATGCTCGGCACCATGAGCGATCCTGACCTCCCCTTGACCCGTCAGGAGTATCAGGAGTGGGGCAACCCGGCCAAGCCCGCAGAGTATCAGGCGATGCGCCGCATCAGCCCCTACGACAACCTGCACCGCGCCCCCTACCCGCCCCTGCTGGTCACTACCGCCCTGCACGACAGCCAGGTGCCCTACTGGGAGCCGGTCAAGTGGCTGGCCCGCCTGCGGGAGCACAGCACGGGCTCCGGCCCCTACCTGCTGCTGACCGAACTGGAGGGAGGCCACCGCGCCGGTGGTGGCGATCGGGCTCGTGAATTTGCCTTCTTGTTGCATCTGGCGGGGATCAACCAATGACCCTGCCGCTGATTGGGAGTACCACTATGAAACCCCTGTTGCCCGCCCTCTTGCTGGGGCTGGCTGGCTTTTCCACTCAGGCCGCCGAACTGCGTTTTGTCGAACAGGACGCCCCGGCCGATCCCCGCCTCTGGCTCGAACAGCAGCTCGGCGTCACCCTGAGTGATGCCCCGGCCTATCAGCGCCAAGGCAAGCTGGGCCACTATCTGCATTATCGTCAGCAGCTCAATGGCGCACCGATCGCCGGCCTGATGGCCGCCGTCAGTCTCGATGAGCAGGGTCGCCCGTGGCGCCTTTATCACAATACCCGGCTGATGCAGGCACAGGCGACGCCATGTGATGAAGCAAGCCGCGCCGGGGTGGATGCCTATACCGCCACGCTGGATGGTACGGTGTGGCAATTCGCCGGCAGTGACGAAGCCCAGCCGTGGTACTGGCAGGATGGCGACACCCTGACTGCGGCCTGGCGTCTGCTGGCGGTGGAAAGCCAGCCGGGCAACAGCAAGAGCAGCCACTGGCAACTGTTTGTCACCTGCGATGGCAACGCCCTGCTGGGGCGCACGCTGCAAGAGGCCAACACCCGTGCCGAAGCGGTCCCGCTGGCAGGGGAAGCGGCCACGGTGCAGGCCCGCATCTTTGCCCTCGACCCACGCACCCAGCTGCAAGATGGCAACCTGCTGTGGCGCCACGATCTGGTGCTGGACAACGGGGCCTATCGCACCATGCCGCTCACGGTACAAAAGGTGGATGACACCTACCAGCTAAATGGCCCACGCGCCCGGGTCGTGGATGGCACGGCACCGGAAACTGCCCCCTTTAGCAGCCCTGATGCCGATGGCTTCCAGCTGGATCACCAGCAGCCCGCCTTCCTCGATATCAATGGCTACTACCATCTGGATCTGGCCCAGCGCCATGTGGAATCCCTGGGCTACCCAACACTGATGGGCGGCCCCCTGGCCATCGATACCGATGCCGGGGAGCAGGACAACTCTCTCTATGACCCCTTCTTGCGCCGGTTGGAGATTGGCCGGATAGGGGTGCCCGACGCGGAAGATCCCATGGTGATCTGGCACGAATTTGGCCATGCGGTGCAGCACCATATCCTGCCCGACATGGGAGACGAGGGTGACTGGGGCGCCATCGGCGAGGGCTTTAGCGACTATCTGGCCGCCAGCTGGCGCCAGCGTAGTCCCGAAGCTCGCCAGTTCGAGCCTTTCATGGTCTTCAACTGGGATGCCAGGATCAGCGGCCGAACGCCCCGTCAGCTCGATGATCTGCGAGCGCGCTATCATCCGGGCTTCCTCTATCCGGCTCACCTCACCATCAACGGCAGCAACGGCGACCAGCTGTGGGGCACTCCGCTCTTCACCGCGCTGCGCCAGGCCGTTGAACAGTATGGCGAGGTAGCCCGTGACGAGTTCGATACCCTGCTGATTGAATCCCACTTCGGCCTCGGCCCGCAGGTGCGGATGCCCCAGCTGGCGCGGGTCACCGTGGATACCGCCAACCGCCTCTATCCGGATCGCAGTTATGGCAAGCTGCTGGAGCAGGCCTTCCGCCACCACGCCCTGCTGCCCACTCCCATTGCGGCCCGCCTTGCCGATGACAGCTACCTGCTGCCCGGGGAGAAAAAGAGCCTCGCCATCGAATTGACCAACCAGAGCGGCCGCCCCCTGACCGTGGCTGACGCCAGCCTGCTCCCGAGCAAGGGGCTCATGGGTGACGGTCACTGGCAGGGAGAGCTCAACGCCGATGGCACCGCCCGCTGGACCCTGCCGCTGGAAGCAGCGAGCAACCTGACCTGTGGCGAGGCAGTCACCTTGCCGCTGCAGTTCCAGCTAACCCTGCCCAGCCCCACCGAGCGCCAGACCCGCCTTGACCTGCAACTGCCGATCGGTGAACCGCTCTGGCAGCGGGCCATCGGCCAGGGTGGCCAGATCAAGGATGCGGTGAACGATGAACGGCACGGCCTGTCCCGCTTCACCCTCACCTTGCCCGAGAGCAAGGCCCGCATCGACAGCGGATTCGTGGTCGCCCTCGATCTGGAGCACAGCAAGCTGGAGCAGCTGGAGATCTGGCTCACCTCCCCTTACGGCACCCGGATCAGCCTGTGGAACAAGGGTTACGCCAGCCATACCCGGCTTAAGGGGGAGTTTCCCCGTGAACTGGTACCGTTCGAATCGCTGGACAAGCTGCACGGCGAACCGCTCGCTGGCCGCTGGCTGCTGGAGATCAACGACACCAGCGCCGGTGACACCGGTCAGTTGCGCAACTGGCGGGTAGCCCAGCAAGTCGGCGCCCGCTGCGACAAGGATGAAGCCCTGCCCAACACCGGCATCATTCCCCTTGAGCAGGATGAAGGGGGTGGCGGCACGGCTTCCCCCCTGCTGCTGTTGCTGGCCCTCTGGCCCCGCCTCTGGCGTCGGAGCACCCCGCGCCGTTGAATCCTGTACCACGGGGGTTACCGCCCCCGTGAACCTGTGACCGAATCAAGGAATGTGAAGTGAAACCATCCGTACTGGTTATTGCAACCCTCTCAGCCCTGCTCAGCGCCTGTGGCGGCGGGGAAGATAACGCACCACTGGCGATCCCGGACTACCGGGTCGATGTCGCCCTGCCGACTGCCGGTACCCTGTGCGCCGATCTGGATCAGAACTGGCAATGTGATCCTGCCGACCCTGCCGTCAGCGGCGAAGGAGCTGTGGCCCTGGTCAGCCGTTCGGCCAACATCGTCAACTCGCCCCTGCTTTTCGTACCGAGGAGCGGAGGCCTGCTACTGGCACATCCGGCCGCCAAAGGGGATCCACAACGGCTGCAACCAACCCTGCTCAGTACCCTGTGGCAGAGCCGCATTGCCGAAGGGGTGGCCGCCGATCGCGCACTGACGCAGCTGCTGGCCGACCTCGCGCCGCTGCAACCGGGCAGCGACCGCGCGGCCCTCGCAGGTCTCGGCCAGTTTGATCAGGCGCTACAGCAGGTGGCGATCAGCTTGCAGCAACAGGCCCGCACACGCCTTGCCACCGCCAAGGAGACCCAGTTGCTCACCACCAGCTATCGCGCCATCAGCCTGATGCTGGAGCAATTGGCTCAGGAGTGGCAACGCAACGGCCAGTTCGCTGAAGATACCCAAAGCAAGCTGCTGACCCTGCTGGTGCAGCAGCAGCCACGCAACCTGCTAACCGTCACCGGCGTCACCACCTTCAGCGATGGCAACGACCCGCTGCTGGAACAGGAACCCGATGACTATCCGGGACAAGATGCCAGCTGGAATCGCACTCGTCCCCAGCTTGCCTATCGCAAACTCGATGATCGCGGTCAGGCGCTCCCTGACAACGCGCCGAGCTGGCAGTGCGTCAAGGATCTCAATACCGGTCTGGTGTGGGAGGTCAAATCGGATGATCCCTTGAGCCCGGCCTGGAAAAGCAGACCCTTTGCCTATGAGGATGAGCAGTTCAAGGCGACCGCAGGCGAGCAGCAAGCGGCCTACCAGCATATTCATAAGAGGATCGAACAGCTCACCGCCGAAGGAGATCTGGCGGCCCTCGCCCGGGCACAGGCGCTGACCACCATGCTGACCACCCGCGCGTATCAGCAGTGGCTCAATGGCGAGCAGCGCTGCGGCATCAGCCAGTGGCGGCTGCCCAGCATGGGTGAACTGATGTCACTGATGCACTACGGTAGCCTGGCCAAGGACCCGCTGGGTCAGCGCATCATCGTGGATACCCGTTACTTCCCGGATATCGCCCCCTCGGAAGATGACACCTACCATGGCTACTACTGGAGCGCCACCAGCAACACAGCTCAGCGCTTCTCCGGTGGCCCCATCAGCAAACGCACAGTCCTGCTCCTGGGAGAAGATGCGGGCACCACCTATCCCGCGCTGGTGCAGCAAGATACCTATATCGAGCTGATGCAGGTACGACTGGTCGCCACTCCCCAATAATCCGAGGAATATCATGAGCCTTTATCGCTTTTCGTTCGCCATGATGGCACTGATGGCCCCCCTGGCCCACGGTGCTGCCATTTGTGATGACACCATGGATCGCACCGCCCCCTCTGCCCGTTTTCTTGACCATGGCAACGGCACCGTCACGGATCAACACACCGGCCTCACCTGGATGCGCTGCAAACTGGGACAGACATGGAGTGGCAACAGTTGCCTGGGTGAACCGACCGTTTACTACTGGCAGCAGGGGCTGCAAGTGGCGGAGCGGATCCGCAGTGACAGCAGTCATGCTCTCTATCACTTCGGCGGTATCAGCCAGTGGCGTCTGCCCGACATCAAGGAGTTAGCGACCCTGGTCGAGCATGCCTGCTACAAGCCCTCTCTCAATGAAGCCATTTTCCCGCGCGCCATGGCGGGGGGCGGTAAAGAGGTCAATGAGGGCTATGTCTATCTGATGAGCAGCACGGTAACCTCCGCCAATGGTCAGCGGGCGTATCTGGATATCACCTCGGGAGATATCGGTCTTCGCTCCATTGGCGCCTACCCGGATCAGGTCTTGCTGGTCGCCAATAAACCCTGACCGCCCCACGCTCGAAACCGGAACGCGATGACAGGAGAGGCTTGCGAGCCTCTCTTTTTATTGCTCTTGCCGCTCCCCTATCTCACCCGCCATCACGCTCTTCTCCCGCCTGTGCCCCCTGCCCGCGATACCGACCTGATCCTGCTTCGCCCGCGGCATTTACCCCTTTCAGGTGATGACGAGGAGCAGCTCTCTGCGCTTTACAGGCCTTTCTCGCCCGCCATAACCAGCAAAAAAGTGCGCTTCTTAACAAAATTTAATTACCGGTTAACCGATTAATAATTAACCCGTAAAAATGACATGTAAATCAGTGCGAAAGTGTCATAATGCGTAACATTATTGTTAAGTCGCTTGATTAATTTGGTTAGGAAAAACCTCTATGTTTGCTGATATTTCTGCTCAACATTGGGCTTTTGCCATTTATGTCATCGGTGCCATCACCATCTGTCTGGTGATGATAGGCCTCGCCGCCCTGCTGGGAGGTCGTGCCTACGGCCGCACCAAGAACAAGCCATTTGAATCTGGTGTCGACTCGGTCGGCAGTGCCCGCCTGCGTTTTTCCGCCAAGTTCTATCTGGTCGCCATGTTCTTCGTCATCTTCGACGTCGAGGCGCTCTACCTGTTTGCCTGGTCTGTCTCCGTACGGGAGAGCGGCTGGGTCGGCTTTATTGAAGCCACCATTTTCATCGGACTGCTGCTTATCGGCCTGATCTACCTCTGGCGCATCGGCGCACTGGACTGGTCACCGCGCAAACCGCAGCTGAACAACAAAAACAGTGATTGAACCACAGACCCTTTCCTTGAGGTTGCACCATGAAGTACACCCTGACCCGGATTGACCCGGATGCACCCGTTGAGCGCTACCCCCAGGAGCAGCGCCAGACCGTCGATGACCCACTGGCGCAAGAAGCGACGCGCGGCATCATGATGGGCCGTCTCGAGGAGGTGCTGCAAGACACAGTCAACTGGGGCCGCAAAAACTCCCTCTGGCCTTACAACTTCGGCATCTCCTGCTGCTACGTGGAGATGTGTACCGCCTTCACCTCCCCCCACGATGTGGCCCGCTTCGGCGCCGAAGTTATCCGCGCTTCGCCGCGTCAGGCCGATTTCATGGTGATTGCAGGGACCCCCTTCATCAAGATGGCACCGGTGATTCAACGCCTGTATGAACAGCTGCTCGAACCCAAGTGGGTGATCTCCATGGGCGCCTGTGCCAACTCAGGCGGCATGTATGACATCTATTCCGTGGTGCAGGGGGTGGACAAGTTCCTGCCGGTCGACGTCTACATTCCGGGTTGCCCGCCCCGTCCCGAAGCCTTTTTGCAAGCCCTGATGCTGCTGCAGGACTCCATCGGCAAAGAACGCCGCCCCCTCTCCTGGGTAGTGGGCGATCAGGGGATCTACCGTCCCCAGATGCAGGCCGAAAAAGAGCGCAAGCGCGGCGAACGGATCAATGTGACCAACCTGCGCACGCCGGATGAGATCTGACCATGAAACTGACTCGTGATTTTCCCAGCAATTACGCCATGGCCCAGTGGCAGCCCAGCGACCACAAGGATGCCAAAGTCATTGGCGAACTGTTTGCCCACTTCGGGGTCGAGCACTTCACCGTGCAGACCACGCGCACCGGCGTGCCGGTGGTCTGGCTTCCCCGCGAACTGCTGCAGGATGTGATGGGCTTCTTGCGCAAGGTGCCCTCCCCGTTTGTGATGCTGTTTGATCTCAGCGCCACCGATGAGCGGCTGCGCAGCCATCGCGACGGTCTACCGCAAAGCGATTTCACCGTCTTCTATCACCTCATCTCCATCGACCGTAACGCCGATGTGATGCTGAAAGTGGCGCTGGCCGAAAGTGACCTGCATCTGCCCACCATCACCAACCACTTCCCCAATGCCAACTGGTACGAGCGGGAAGTGTGGGATCTGATGGGCATAACCTTCGATGGCCACCCCCATCTGACCCGCATCATGATGCCCAAGAGCTGGCAGGGTCACCCGCTGCGCAAGGATTACCCGGCGCGCGCTACCGAATTCGATCCCTTCATGCTCGATGCCGCCAAACAGGACATGGAGCAGGAGAACCTGCTGTTCAAACCGGAAGAGTGGGGACTGGCCCGCGGCAACGAGAACGAGGACTACATGTTCTTGAACCTCGGCCCCAACCATCCCTCTGCCCACGGTGCCTTCCGGTTGGTGTTGCAGCTCGATGGCGAGGAGATCCGCAACTGCGTGCCCGACATCGGCTACCACCATCGTGGTGCCGAGAAGATGGGCGAGCGCCAGTCCTGGCACAGCTACATCCCCTATACCGACCGGGTCGAGTATCTGGGCGGGGTGATGAACAACCTCCCCTATGTGCTGGCGGTCGAGAAGCTGGCTGGCATCAAGGTGCCGCAGCGGGTCGACATGATCCGGGTGATGATGGCGGAGCTGTTCCGCATCCAGAGCCACCTCTTGTTCCTCGGAACCTATATTCAGGACGTGGGGGCCATGACCCCGGTCTTCTTCACCTTCACCGATCGGCAGAAGATCTACACCATCATCGAAGCGATCACCGGTGCCCGCATGCACCCGGCTTGGTTCCGCATCGGCGGTGTGGCCCACGACCTGCCGAAGGGATGGCAACGGCTGGTGCAGGACAACCTGCTGAGCTGGCTGCCCAAGCGGCTGATGGATTACGAAAAAGCGGCGATGCGCAACAGCATTCTGCGCGGTCGAACCATAGGCGTCTCTGCCTACACCACCGAGCAGGCGTTGTCCTGGGGCACCACGGGGGCCGGATTGCGCGCCACCGGCCTCAATTTCGACGTGCGCAAGTGGCGCCCCTACTCCGGTTACGATCAGTTCGACTTTGAAGTGCCGGTCGGCAGCAATGGCGATGCCTACGACAGAGCCACCGTGCGGATCGAGGAGATCCGCCAGAGCATGTCGATCATCGAGCAGTGCATGAAAAACATGCCGGAGGGCCCCTTCAAGGCGGATCACCCCCTCACAACCCCGCCGCCCAAAGAGCGCACCCTGCAGCACATCGAGACCCTGATCAACCACTTCCTGCAAGTGTCTTGGGGCCCGGTGATGCCCGCTGCCGAGTCGTTCCAGATGATTGAGGCGACCAAGGGGGTCAACAGTTACTACCTGACCAGTGACGGATCCACCATGAGCTACCGGACCCGGATCCGCACCCCGAGCTTTGCTCACCTGCAGCAGATCCCCTCGGTGATCAAGGGCAGCATGGTGTCGGACCTCATCGTCTATCTGGGCAGTATCGATTTTGTTATGTCGGATGTGGACCGTTAAGTGATCCGCTCTCCCGGCCATGGCCGGGAATTAGAATCACCGAACGAGCAGTAAAAGGACAAGCCACCAAAGGTCAAGTCATGAGCCAGCAATGTCAGTGTCACAATAATCAGACCCCACAGGGGCAAGGGGCATGCAGCAGCAAACAGGACGACTTCGTTCTGAGCCAGGCTGAACGCGATGCCATCGAACACGAGAAACACCACTACGAAGATCCCCGCGCCGCCAGCATCGAAGCGCTCAAGATCGTGCAGCAGGCCAGAGGCTGGGTACCCGACGGCGCCATTCACGCCATCGCCGCCGAGCTCGGCATTCCCGCCAGCGACGTGGAGGGGGTCGCCACCTTCTATAGCCAGATCTTCCGCCAGCCGGTGGGGCGTCACATCATCCGCGTCTGCGACAGCATGGTCTGCTACATCAATGGCCATGAAGATCTGCTGGCCGGTCTCAAGGAGGTGATGAACCTCGGCCCCGGTCAAACCACCCCGGATGGCCGCTTCACCTTGCTGCCGGTCTGCTGCCTTGGCAACTGCGACAAGGGGCCAGCGATCATGATCGATGACGACACCTATGGCGGCCTCGATCCGGTGACCTTGCTGAAAACGCTGGAGGCTTACCCATGAGCCTGCCGCAGAACAAGATCCTCGCCTCTCTTGGCACCGCCAATCGCACCCCGCGAGCCCCCGAGACCCACCCGCTCACCTGGCGGCTACGTGATGACGGCCAGCCGGTGTGGCTGGAGGAGTATCAGGCCAAGCAGGGCTATGAAGCGGTGCGCAAAGCGCTCGGCCAGATGAGCCCGGACGAGATCGTCAGCACCGTCAAGGATGCCGGTCTCAAGGGGCGTGGCGGCGCGGGCTTCCCCACGGGTGTGAAGTGGGGGCTGATGCCCAAAGACGAGAGCATGAACATCCGCTACCTGCTCTGCAACGCCGACGAGATGGAGCCTAACACCTGGAAAGATCGCCTGCTGATGGAGCAACTGCCCCACCTGCTGATCGAGGGGATGATCATCTCGGCCCGGGCGCTCAAAGCCTATCGCGGCTATATCTTCCTGCGCGGCGAATATGTGGATGCTGCCATCCACCTGCGCCGTGCGGTGGAAGAGGCCAAGGCCGCCGGTCTACTGGGCAAGAACATTCTGGGATCCGGTTTTGACTTCGAGCTGTTCGTCCACACCGGCGCCGGCCGCTACATCTGTGGCGAAGAGACGGCCCTTATCAACTCGCTGGAAGGGCGACGCGCCAACCCGCGCGCCAAACCCCCCTTCCCCGCCGTTTCCGGCGTCTGGGGCAAACCCACCTGCGTCAACAACGTCGAAACCCTCTGCAACGTCCCCGCCATCATCGGCAACGGGGTCGCCTGGTATCACGGGCTGGCGCTGCCGGGCTCGGAAGATCACGGCACCAAGCTGATGGGCTTCTCCGGCAAGGTGAACAACCCCGGGGTCTGGGAGCTGCCCTTTGGCATCACCGCCCGCGAGCTGTTTGAAAATTACGCCGGCGGGATGAAGAGCGGCTATCGCCTGAAAGCCTGGCAACCGGGCGGCGCGGGCACCGGCTTCCTGCTGCCGGAACACCTCGATGCCCAGATGTATACCGCCGGTATCGGCAAGGTCGGTACCCGGATGGGGACTGGCCTCGCCATGGCGGTGGATGACTCCATCAGCATGGTCTCCCTGCTGCGCAACATGGAGGAGTTCTTCGCCCGCGAGTCGTGTGGCTGGTGCACGCCCTGCCGCGACGGCCTGCCCTGGAGCGTCAAGCTGCTGCGGGCACTGGAGCGTGGCGAAGGGCAATCCGGCGATCTGGCGACTCTGGAACAACTCTGCGGTTTCCTTGGCCCGGGCAAGACCTTCTGCGCCCACGCACCGGGCGCCGTCGAGCCGCTGGCCAGCGCCATCAAATATTTCCGCTCCGAATTCGAGGCCGGGATCAAAGGCAGCGGTGATAACCGCAAGCCGGTCAAAGGGATCCAGCCCAATCTGCTGGGCGAGCGCTGGTAACGACACCACAGATTTCACAAAACAGGTTTCAGGGAAGTTGTATGGCAACCATTTATGTAGACGGCAAAGAGTACGAGGTAGACGGGGCAGATAACCTGCTGCAAGCCTGTCTGTCGCTGGGTCTGGACGTCCCCTATTTCTGCTGGCACCCGGCGCTGGGTAGCGTTGGCGCCTGCCGCCAGTGTGCGGTGAAACAGTATCAGAATGCCGATGACAAACGCGGCCGTCTGGTCATGTCCTGCATGACCCCGGCCACCGATGGCAGCTACATCGCCATCGAGGATGAAGAGGCTAAAGAATTTCGCAAGAGCGTGGTGGAGTGGCTGATGACCAACCACCCCCACGACTGTCCGGTGTGTGAAGAGGGCGGCGCCTGCCACCTGCAGGACATGACGGTGATGACTGGCCACAACAGCCGTCGCTACCGCTTCACCAAACGCACCCACCAGAATCAGGAGCTGGGCCCCTTCATCGGTCACGAGATGAACCGCTGCATCGCCTGCTACCGCTGCGTCCGCTACTACAAGGATTATGCCGGTGGCGAGGACCTCGGGGTCTATGGCGCCCACGACAACGTCTATTTTGGGCGGGTCGAAGATGGCACCCTGGAGAGCGAATTTTCCGGCAACCTGGTGGAGGTCTGCCCCACCGGCGTCTTCACCGACAAGACTCACTCCGAGCGTTACAACCGCAAGTGGGACATGCAGTTTGCCCCCAGCATCTGCCAACAATGCTCCGTGGGCTGCAACATCAGTCCGGGTGAGCGTTATGGCGAACTGCGCCGGATTGAAAACCGCTTCCACGGCAGCGTCAACCACTACTTCCTCTGTGACCGTGGCCGCTTTGGCTATGGCTACGTCAATCTGGCCGACCGTCCGCGCCAACCGCTGCTCAAAGATGGCAACGACCAGCTGACCATCACGGTCGATGGCGCCCTCAACCGCGCCGCCGATGCCCTGCGCACGGCCTGCGGCCTCATCGGCATCGGCTCGCCCCGCGCCTCGCTGGAGAGCAACTTTGCCCTGCGCGAGCTGGTGGGCGAAGCCAACTTCTACGCAGGCATCGAGCAGGCCGAGTGGGAATGCCAGCAGAAGATCCTGCAGATTTTGCAGCATGGCGGCGTATCAACACCAAGCCTGCGCGACATGGAAGAGGCCGACGCCATTCTGCTGCTCGGCGAGGATGTCACCATGAGCGCGGCTCGAATTGCACTGGCCCTGCGTCAAGCTGTCAAGGGCAAGGCCCGCGAGCTGGCCCGCAAGATGAAGGTCGACCTGTGGCAGGTTGCCGCCGTTCAGACTCTGGGTCAGAACGAGCGCTATCCGCTGCTTATCACCAGCCTCGACACCACCCGCCTTGACGATGTGGCGGCCGACACGCTGCACGCCCCCTATGCCGATCAGGCGCGCCTTGGCTTTGCCATCGCCAACCTGCTCGACCCGGCCGCACCGGCCGTGAGCGACCTCTGCCCCGAACAGCAGGCACAAGCGGCTCGCTGGGCCGAGCTGCTCGGCAACGCCAGGAAGCCGCTCATCATTGCAGGCTCCAGTGCCCGCGATGTGGCGCTGCTTGAGGCGGCCAGCAACATTGCCCGCGCCCTGAAGGGCCGAGGTCTGGAAGCCAGCATCGCGCTGGTTGGCCAGGAGGCCAACTCGCTGGGTCTGGCCATGCTGGGCGCTCAAACCTTGTCAGACAAGCCGCTCGAAGCCGCCCTTGCGCGTATCGAGTCCGAAGAGGGGTTGGCACTGGTCACCCTGGAGAACGATCTCTACCGCCGCGCGCCGCGCAACCGGGTGGATGCTGCGCTGGCACGGCTGCAGCACCTGCTGGTCATCGACCATCAGGCGACCCCGACCGCCAACAAGGCTGATCTGGTGCTGCCAGCGGCCAGTTTTGCCGAAGCCGATGGCACGCTGGTGAACATGGAAGGGCGCGCCCAGCGCTTCTTCCAGGTCTATGCACCCGCCTTTTACAACGCCGATATTCAGGTGCGTGAAGGGTGGCGCTGGCTGGCGGCGCTGCAAGGGGCGATCGAACGCAAGCCGCTGCGCTGGCAGAACTTCGGCCAGATCAACCATGACTGTGCCTCCAGCAATCCGATGCTGGCTACCATGCTGGAAGCGGCGCCCAATGCAGGCTTGCGGATCCGTGGCATGCGACTGGCCCGTGAGCCGCACCGCTACAGCGGCCGCACCTCCATGCTGGCGGATCAGAACGTCAGCGAGCCGCGGGTGGCGCAAGATCCCGACTCTCCCTTCAACTTCTCCATGGAGGGGTATGCCGGTGCCCGTCAGCCGCTGCCGCAAGTACCGTTCGCCTGGGCGCCGGGCTGGAACTCCCCTTCCGCCTGGAACAAGTTCCAGGATGAAGTCGGTGGTCATCTGCGCGCTGGCGATCCGGGTCGCCGTCTGCTGGAAGTAGCAGAGGATACCCTTGGTTGGTTCGCAACTATCCCCGCCACCTTCAAGGCCTCAGAAGCGCTGCAGGTTGTCAATTATGCCCAGCTGTTTGGCGGCGAGGAGCTCTCCGCTCGCAGCCCGTTCATTCAGGCCCGAATGAACGAACCCGAGCTGGTGCTCAATCCCCTTGATGCAGAGCGTCTGGCCCTCCACGGGGGCAGTCAGGTCTCCTTCTCCTGGGGCGGTAGCCACTGGCAACTGCGCCTGCGCCTGAGCGAGCAGCTGAGCGCGGGTTTGGTGGGGCTCCCCCTTGGGGTGAACGGCCTGCCAACGGCCCTGCAACAAGCCTCAATCATTAACCTGCAGGAGGTCATCGCATGAGCGAGTCGCTGATCGATCTGTTGCTGGAGGTGGGCAAGGCACTGATCGTGCTGGTGGGGATCGTAGGGGCTGGCGCCTTCATGAGCTTCATCGAGCGCCGTCTGCTGGCCCTGTGGCAGGATCGCTACGGCCCCAACCGGGTGGGGCCGTTTGGTCTGCTCCAGCTGGCCGCCGACATGATCAAGATGTTCTTCAAGGAGGACTGGATCCCGCCCTTCGCCGATCGCCGGATCTTTATCCTCGCCCCCATCATCGCCTTCACCGCCTTTATTCTGGCGTTTGCGGTGGTGCCGATCACCCCCACCTGGGGTGTGGCGGACCTCAACGTGGGGCTGCTCTACATCCTGGCCATCGCGGGGCTGGCGGTCTACGCTGTGCTGTTCGCCGGCTGGTCGAGCAATAACAAGTACTCATTGCTCGGCAGCTTGCGCGCCTCGGCCCAGACCCTCTCCTACGAGGTGTTTCTCGGGCTCTCCCTGATGGGGATTGTGATCCAGACCGGCAGTTTCAACCTGCGGGATATCGTCGAGGCACAGGCAGATTTGTGGAACGTGGTGCCCCAGATTTTGGGCTTTGTCACCTTCCTGTTTGCCGGTGTCGCCGTCACCCACCGTCACCCGTTCGATCAACCAGAAGCCGAGCAGGAGCTCGCCGATGGCTATCACATCGAGTATGCGGGGATGAAGTGGGGTCTCTTCTTCGTGGGCGAGTATATCGGCATCGTGCTGATCTCCTCGCTCATCGTGACCCTCTTTTTCGGTGGCTGGCACGGTCCCTGGTTGCCCCCCTTCATCTGGTTTGCCCTGAAGACCGCCTGTTTCATGGTGTTCTTCATCCTGCTGCGGGCCTCCCTGCCTCGCCCGCGCTTTGACCAGGTGATGTCGTTTGGCTGGAAAGTCTGCTTGCCGCTGACCCTGATCAATATGCTGGTCACCGCGGCAGTTGTACTGATAAGTACGCAGTGAGGCATTCAATATGAAAATTGTTAGCATTATTCAGGGTGTCGGCACCCAGTTACGCAGTCTGGCCATGGTCTTCTCCCATGCCTGGCGGCCCCGTGAAACCCTCAACTATCCGGAGCAGGCAGTCTATGCCGCCCCCCGCTACCGCGGTCGCATCGTGCTGACCCGCGACCCCGACGGGGACGAGCGCTGCGTGGCCTGCAACCTCTGCGCAGTTGCCTGCCCGGTCGGCTGCATCTCGCTGCAAAAATCCGAGCGGGATGATGGTCGCTGGTATCCGGAGTTCTTTCGCATCAACTTCTCTCGCTGCATCTTCTGCGGCCTGTGTGAAGAGGCTTGCCCCACCACCGCCATCCAGCTGACACCGGATTTCGAGATGGGTGAGTATCGCCGCCAGGATCTGGTGTACGAGAAGGAAGATCTGCTTATCAGCGGGCCCGGCAAATACCCGGACTACAACTTCTATCGCATGAGCGGGATGGCCATCGACGGCAAGCCGAAAGGGGATGCCGAAAACGAAGCCAAGCCCATCGATGTCAAGAGCCTGCTGCCCTGAGGAGTCAATCATGGAACTGGCATTTTATGCCTCGGCCCTGGTGGCCATTTACAGCACGCTGCGGGTGATCAGCACCAGCAATCCGATGCATGCGCTGCTCAATCTCATCATCTCCCTCATCGCCGTGGCCATGATCTTCTTCTGCCTGGGTGCCGCCTTTGCGGGCGCCCTGCAGGTGATCGTCTACGCCGGCGCCATCATGGTGCTGTTCGTGTTCGTGGTGATGATGCTGAACCTGGGGAGTGCCCAGGCACAGGAGAAAAAGTGGCTCACCCCCATGACCTGGGGGGGCCCAGCCCTGCTCTCGCTGATCCTGCTGGGCTTTCTGGCCCACGGCATTCTCGGGGTGACCGGGGGCCTGATCGGAGTGACCGAGGTGACCGCCAAGCAGGTGGGTGTCGAGCTCTTTGGCCCCTATGTGTTGGCGGTGGAGCTTGCCTCCATCCTGCTGCTGGCGGGTCTGGTAACCGCCTATCACCTGGGTCGGGAAGAGAAGAGCGGTGAAGTGCTCTCCGTCCCGCGCTCTACTTCCCGCTCTGCACAAGAAGGAGGTCAGCAATGAATGGAATCCCTATGGAGCACGGTCTCCTGCTGGCCGCGGTGCTCTTCTGCATCGGCTTGTGCGGTCTGCTGATCCGCCGCAACCTGCTCTACATCCTGATGAGTATCGAGATCATGATGAATGCCTCGGCACTGGCGTTTGTGGTGGCGGGTAGCCGCTGGGCCCAGGCCGATGGCCAGATCATGTATATCCTGGTGATTTCTCTGGCGGCAGCGGAGGCCAGTATCGGCCTTGCCCTGTTACTGCTGCTCTATCGTCGTTACCACACCCTGAACGTGGACACTGTGAGCGAGATGCGCGGATGAGCCTCTTATATCTGACTTTTCTATTTCCGCTGCTGGGATGGCTGGTGCTGGCCTTCTCCCTCGGACGGTTTGGCGAGCGTACCTCGGCGCTGATCGGGGTAGGCTCCATTGGCCTGTCGGCCCTCATTACCCTGTGGGTGGGCATCGACTTTCTGGGCAACCCGCCCGAGGGGGGCGTCTATGTCCAGCGCCTGTGGCAATGGATGGCGGTGGGCAACTTTACCCCGAGCTTCTCGCTGGCACTGGATGGCCTGTCGCTGACCATGCTGGGGGTGGTGACCGGGGTCGGTTTCTTTATCCACCTGTTCGCCTCCTGGTATATGCGCGGTGAAGAGGGCTACTCCCGCTTCTTCACCTACACCAACCTCTTTATCGCCAGCATGCTGTTTCTGGTGCTGGCTGATGACCTGCTGTTTGTCTACCTCGGCTGGGAAGGGGTAGGGCTGTGCAGCTATCTGCTGATCGGCTTCTACTACAAGGATCGCAAGAACGGCGCAGCGGCCCTCAAGGCATTTGTCGTGACCCGGGTGGGTGATGTCTTCCTCGCCATCGGCCTGTTTATCCTCTATCGGGAGCTGGGCACCCTCAATATCCACGAGCTGCTGGTTCGTGCCCCGACCCTGTTTGCCGAGGGCTCCCCTGCCCTGTCGCTGGCCTGCCTGATGCTCCTGGGCGGCGCGGTCGGCAAATCGGCACAGCTGCCGCTGCAAACCTGGCTGGCGGATGCGATGGCAGGCCCGACCCCTGTCTCCGCGTTGATCCACGCTGCCACCATGGTGACCGCCGGTGTCTACCTGATTGCCCGTACCCACGGCCTGTTCCTGCTGGCGCCAGAGATCCTCCATCTGGTCGGGCTGGTTGGCGCCATCACCCTGGTGCTGGCAGGCTTTGCCGCGCTGGTTCAGACCGATATCAAGCGGATCCTCGCCTACTCCACCATGAGCCAGATTGGCTACATGTTTCTGGCACTGGGTGTCGGCGCATGGCAAGGGGCCATCTTCCACCTGATGACCCACGCCTTCTTCAAGGCGCTGCTGTTCCTCTCCGCCGGTGCCGTCATCGTCGCGACCCACCACGAGCAGAACATCTTCAAGATGGGGGGCCTGCGCAAGAGTTTGCCGCTGGTCTATGCCTGCTTCCTGGTAGGGGGCTCGGCGCTGGCGGCATTGCCGCTGGTCACTTCCGGTTTCTACAGTAAGGACGCCATCCTGTGGCAAGTAGAAGCCTCTGGCCAAAGCGCGCTGCTGTGGGCAGGTCTGGTAGGGGCATTCCTCACCTCGCTCTACACCTTCCGGCTGATCTTTATCGCCTTCCATGGCAAAGAGCAGACCAAAGCCCATGCGGGCCACGGTCTGGCTCACCATCTGCCGCTGCTGGTATTGCTGGTGCTCTCCACCGGCATAGGCGCGCTGATCACCCCGCCACTGGCAGGTGTACTACCCGCAGGCCCGGGGGACCATATCGAAGAGGGTCGCCATGCGCTGGAGGTAGCCTCCGGCATCATTGCCATTGCTGGCATCGCGCTGGCCGCATTTCTGTTCCTTGGTGAGCGCCGTCTGGCCACCTCCATTGCCAACAGCGCGCCGGGCCGCCTGCTCAGCACCCTCTGGTTCAACGCCTGGGGCTTTGACTGGCTCTACGACCAGCTGTGGGTCAAACCCTATCTGCTGGCGACCCGTCTGGTCGGGCAGGATCCGCTGGACTGGATGATGGGCCTGCCCGCCTGGCTTGCCCTGCGTGGCAACCAGCTGCTGGCCTGGACCGTGACCGGCAAGTTGCGCTGGTATGCCGCCTCCATGGGGATCGGCGCCGTGCTGGTGCTGGCGCTGTTGCTGCTGGGGTAACGCGATGAACAACCGGACAATCATACAGCCAAGCTGTTTGCTTTCCCTGATGGAACAGGGAGCGCAATCTCATATGAACTTGAACGAGAGCTGATACCGTGACCTTACTCTGGATCTTGCTAATTCCTTTTATCGGCGGCTTGCTCTGCTGGCAGATGGAGCGTCTCGGCGGGCAGTTTGTCCGCTGGGTAGCCCTGCTCTCCATGAGCGCCAGCCTGCTGCTCTCCTGTGCCATCTGGCTAAGTGGAGACTTCTCCCTTGCCACCACGGGCCTCGACAGCGCGGGCGTCTCCGGTGCTGCCTCCGCCTGGGCCGCCGAGTGGCGCCTGCCGTGGATCCCCCGCTTCGGCATCTCTTTGCATCTGGCTGTGGATGGCCTGTCGCTCTTGATGGTGATCCTCACCTGCTTTATCGGGGTGCTGGCCATTCTCTGTTCGTGGAAAGAGATCGTGCAGCGCATCGGCTTCTTCCATCTAAACCTGCTCTGGATCCTGGGCGGCGTGCTCGGGGTCTTCATGGCGCTGGACCTGTTCCTCTTCTTCTTCTTCTGGGAGATGATGCTGGTCCCCATGTACTTCCTGATTGCGCTCTGGGGCCACTCGGTCACTGACGGCAAATCACGGATCAACGCCGCAACCAAGTTCTTCATCTACACCCAGGTTTCGGGCCTTATCATGCTGGTGGCCATCATCGGGCTGGTGCTGACCCACCAGCATGCCACCGGAGTCTTCACCTTCAACTATCTGGAGCTGCTCAATACACCGATGAGCAAGGGCGTTCAGTGGCTGCTGATGCTGGGATTCTTTATCGCCTTCGCGGTCAAGATGCCGCTGGTACCGCTGCACGGCTGGCTGCCGGATGCCCACAGTCAGGCGCCGACCGCAGGTTCGGTGGATCTCGCCGGTATTTTGCTGAAAACCGCCGCCTACGGTCTGCTGCGCTTTGCCTTGCCGCTCTTCCCCGAAGCATCCGCCGAGTTTGCTCCCTACGCCATGGTGCTTGGCCTGATCGGGATCGTCTACGGTGCCATCGTGGCCTTTGCCCAGACCGACATCAAACGGCTGGTAGCCTACACCAGCATCTCCCACATGGGCTTTGTGATGATCGCCATCTACTCGGGTAGCGAGCTGGCCCTGCAGGGCGCCGTGGTGCAGATGATCGCCCACGGTCTCTCCGCTGCCGGCCTCTTTATCCTCTGCGGTCAGCTCTACGAGCGGTTGCACACCCGGGATCTGCGCCAGATGGGCGGTCTGTGGGGACGCTTGCGCTATCTGCCCGGTGTGATGCTCTTCTTCTCGGTGGCGTCACTTGGCATGCCGGGCACCGGCAACTTTGTCGGCGAGTTCCTGATCCTGGTCGGCAGCTTCCAGGTTGCCCCTGTCATCACGGCAGTCGCCACCTTCGGTCTGGTGCTGGCCTCGGTCTACTCTCTCATCATGTTGCAGCGTGCCTGCTTTGGCCCCGCCAAGGATGAGAGCATGCTCAAGGGACTGGATCGCCGCGAGCTGACCATGATGATGGTGATCGCGGGCCTGCTGGTTCTGCTTGGCCTCTATCCCCAACCCGTGATTGACACCGCCAGCAGCAGCCTTATCAACGTGCTGCACTGGTATCTGCTGCCGACTGCTGGAGCCCTGCAATGACTTTCTCCGCTTCCCAACTGCTGGCACTGCTTCCCCTGCTGTTGACCACCGGGGCCATGGCAGCCCTGATGCTGGCCATCGCCTGGCGCCGCTGTGTCACCACCGCCTTTACCGTGACCATTGTTGGCCTCAACCTTGCTCTGTTCTCGCTGCCCATCGTGATGGCGCAAGGGGATCAGGGGGTCACCCCGCTGCTGCAAGTGGACAGTTACGCCGTCTTCTACATGGGACTGGTGCTCATCGGCGCCCTGGCCACCTGCACCTTCGGTCAATCGTGGCTGAAAGCCTACCCGGACAACCGGGAGGAGTTCTTCCTGCTGCTGCTGATCGCCACCGCTGGTGGTCTGGTGCTGGCCTGCTCCCGTCACCTCGCCTCCCTCTTTATCGGGATTGAGATGCTGACCCTGCCGATGTTCGGTCTGGTGGGTTACGCCTACCGCGAGCGCCACTCGCTGGAAGCTGCGGTGAAATACATGGTGCTCTCTGCCGCCGCCACCGCCTTCCTGCTGTTTGGCATGGCGCTACTCTACGCACAGGCGGGCAGCCTGAGCTTTGCCGCCCTGGGGCAGACCCTGGCCGAGAGCCCGGCTCACCATCCGCTGCTGATGGGCGGTTTGGGGTTAATGCTGGTCGGCTTTGCCTTTAAACTCTCCTTGGCCCCCTTCCACCTCTGGACCCCGGATGTCTACGAAGGTGCCCCGGCACCGGTCGCCACCTTCCTCGCCACCGTCAGCAAGGTGGCGGTCTTTGCCGTGCTGCTGCGCTTCTATCTGGCGGTACCGGCGGCGAGCGATCCCATGATCCACTGGCTGCTGGCAGCCATGGCGGTCATATCCATCATGGTCGGCAACCTGCTGGCCCTGGTGCAGACCAACGTCAAACGGATGCTGGGTTACTCCTCCATCTCCCACTTCGGTTACCTGCTGGCGGTGATCGTGGCGAGCCGATTCGGCCAGATGCCGGTGGAAGCAGCCGGGGTCTACCTGCTGATGTATCTCTTCACCAGCCTGGGTGCCTTTGGGGTGGTGAGCATGATGTCGAGCCCCTATCGCGGCAAGGATGCAGACTCCCTGCACAGCTATCGCGGCCTGTTCTGGAAGCGCCCCTATCTGACTGCCGTACTGACGGTGATGATGTTGTCCCTCGCGGGCATCCCGATGACCCTCGGCTTTATCGGCAAGTTCTACCTCATCGGCGTCACCGTCGAGGCGCAGCTCTGGTGGCTCTCCGGCGCCATCGTGCTCGGCAGCGCACTGGGTCTCTACTACTACCTCAAGGTGATGGTGACCCTCTATCTGCGCGAACCGGGTATGCAGCAGCGCGATGCCAGCGCCGACTGGGCACTCTCCTCCGGCGGTGTGGTAGTACTGCTCTCTGCCGCCCTGGTGGTGTTGCTGGGGCTCTATCCCCAGCCGGTCATCAGCCTGGTACAAGGGTTCCAGCACGTGGTATTGCAGTAACCTTTACCGTCACTACCCATCATTACCCGCAAAACCGGCAGCCTTGGCTGCCGGTTTTCTATTTCCGGTCCGACAGCATCGCGCACTCCGCGAGCCAGCAAATGACAGATCCGTCAGCGAGGGTGATACCCATCATGGTTTTTGCCATACAACCAGAACCGGGCGAGATCCTCATACCCTCTTGAATTCCTTATTGATATATTGGTTATATTCTGGAATGGAGTTCAGATTGATGAAGCAACACTACGTTTGCCAATTTAACCCGACAGAACTGGCCGCCACGCTGGCACCCTTGCAAGGAGGCAAGCTGACCATACTGCTGGCCGAACAGGATTGCGCACAGGTTCCCCTGTTGCAGCAGTTGTGCCGCGACTTCAACATCGCCCTGGATGGCGCCATTTTCCCCCAGCTGATCGGTGCGCAAGGATTGTTGCCGCAAGGGGCTTGGCTACTGCCCAGAGCCAACCCCTATCACGCCACACTGCTGCCCCTGACACCGCAGGCCAGCGCAGTATCCCTTGCCCACCGGATTGCGGAACAGGTGGAGAACATGCTGGCCACCTGGCCAACCCCTTCGCCGCCACCAACCCTGTTTCTGACCTTCGACAACCTCATTCCCAATATCGCCTCCATTCTGGATGCGCTTTATCTGCAACTGGCCAATCGCGTCAACTATGCCGGCGCCAACGCAGGCAGCGGCAGCTTCACCCCCCTTGCCTGCCTGTTCGACAATCAACGGCAACTTGCCTACGGGGTTACCTGCACGCAGCTGCCCAGCAACAGCTTTCCCTTTCTGGAACATGGTTACCAACTCTCGGCCCAACCGATGCTGGCCACCAGCAGTGAAGCGAACAAGATTGCCTACATCGATTGGCAACCGGCCTTTCAAAAATATCAGGGGCTGATCCGCCAGCAATTCCAGCACAATATGGTGCGCGAGGAGCTCTACCGTTTCGTGGTGCACATGCCACTGGGCCTGCTGCGGGCCAACGGGGATGTGATTGTCAGGATTCCCGTCGAGGCAAACGATGACGGCGCCCTGCTCTGCGCCGGCGAGGTCGCAGAGCACAGCATCCTCACTCTGCTGAAGGCGCCAGAGAGTGCCACCGAACATGCCTGCTCACTGGCCAGGCGCCTCAACCAGCAACAAACCCTCACCCGGGCACACTTGCTGGAGGTCTACTACTGCGCGGGACGCCAGTTGCACTTCGACCAGCAGACGGTGACCGAGCTGCACACCCTGCTGACCCACTCGGGGGCCGGCGATCTGGCAGGAGCCCTCTCCCTTGGCGAAATTGGCAGCGTGCGCCACGGGGATTACCCCCAATGTCATAACGGCGCCATTCTCTGTAACGGGGCATTGATATGAACAACGACCACGCCATGGCCATCGTCTGCGATCTGGCGCTCTGCATCGGGCGTGAAGTCACGCTAGATGCGCTGCTCACCAAGGTACTGCAACGTTTTATGCATCACTGCGCCACGCCAGTTGGCGCGGTATTGCAGCAACAACGGGAGGGATACAAGCTGCTCAAGGTGATCGGCGACGAGCAGTTGCGTCAGCACACCGGCACCACCCTGACCCTGCCTGGGTGGGTCAGCGAGGAGGAGCACTGCCTGCTGCAACAGACACTCCCCCTGCCGGGCAGCCGCCCCTACCAGTTTGCCTATCGGCTCAAGGTTGAAGGGGGTTATCTCATCTTGCTGCTCGCCCCCCAGCCACATCAGCAGATCGTACCGGTCTGCCATCTGTTCAGCCCAGTGCTCGGCAACCTGGCCCGCGCCATTTCCCTCTGCAAAGACAGCGAGCTGCTCGCCCTGCGTCAGCAGGCCGAACTGAAGGATCTGAAACACTTCAACGAATCCCTGCTCAAGGCCATCCCGATCCCGGTGTTCTACAAAGATATCGAAGGGCGATTTCTGGGCTGCAACCAGGCCTTCAATCAGGTGATCGGCCTCGGCAAGGAGGCGCTGCTGGGTCGACGGGTCGAGGAGCTGCTGCCAGCCGGGCTTGCCGAGGCCTACAGCATGCGGGAAGCCGAGTTGCTGCGAAGTCGCCAGCCCCAGTGCATCGAACAGCAGTTGCATGACCGCAATGGCATGCGCTATCAGGTCATCTGTTTCAAGGATCTCTTCTATGACCATCAGGGGATGGTTGCCGGCATCATCGGCACTCTGGTCGACATCACCCGCCTCAAGGAGAGCGAGCGCCACCAGCGTGACCTGCTGTTCCAGACCATCAGTGCCCTCGCCAGCGCCATCAGCCACAAGGATCGCAACAGTGCGGGCCATGAGCTGAGGGTGCGAGATTTGGCACTGGCCATCGGGCAGGCCATGCAGCTGCGGCAAGAGCGGCTGGATGCGCTGGGACTGGCGGCCATGGTGCACAATATTGGCCTGCTGCAGATCCCCACCGAGATCATCACTCGCCCCCGTGAATTGCGGCCAGTGGAGTTCGAACTGATCAAGCAGCACCCCCAGGCAGGCCACGATATTCTCAAACAGATCGACTTCCCCTGGCCCATCGCCACCATAGTGCTGCAGCACCACGAAAACCTCGATGGCAGCGGCTATCCGCAGGGGCTGGCGGGCAACGCCATTACCCTGGAGGCGCGCATTATCCGGGTGGCCGACTCGCTGATCGCCATGACCTCCCATCGCCCGTTCCGCCGGGCCATGCCCCTGAGTGACGCCTTTGCCGAACTGACCCGCTATGCCGGGATCCATTACGATGAAAAAGTGGTCAACAGCTGTATCGTGCTCTGGCAGACCGGCTACCACTTCGGTCCTCCCATCAGTCAACTTGCAGACAAGGCGGGATAAGATGTCCGAACTCCTCACCTCCTGTGCACTCTCCCACCCACTGACCGATGCGCTCCCCTCCTCGGCGCTGTTGCTGACCCAGGTGATGGATCAGCTTCCCTATCGGGTGCTGCTCAAAGACACCCGATTCAGCTACATTGCGGGCAACCGCCTGCTGGCGGCGGATCTCGCCCTCTCACCAGAGGCACTGGTGGGCAAGAATGACTTCGACTTTTTTCCCCCCGAACTGGTACAGCGCTATCGGGAGGATGACGCCCGAGTCATGCGCGAGGGGATACACCAGCACATCGAAGAGCCCTATCTGAAGGGGGGAGAAGCCCGCTGGCTCAGCACCACCAAATTTCCCCT
Source organism: Aeromonas sp. ANP5 (assembly GCF_963870295.1). Taxonomy (NCBI): domain Bacteria; kingdom Pseudomonadati; phylum Pseudomonadota; class Gammaproteobacteria; order Aeromonadales; family Aeromonadaceae; genus Aeromonas; species Aeromonas sp. ANP5. Next base: position 68,291 of record NZ_CAWMRY010000019.1, read on the forward strand.
GCGTGATGAGGCGGGGGTCATCGTGGGGGTCGGCGTCTTCTTCGAAGACATTACCAAGCAGAAGTGGCAGCAGGAGAAACTGCAACAGTACAGCTGGACCCAGCAGGCGATCAGCCGCGCCCACCACGCCCTGCTCAAACCGGGCGATGAGCCGCAACTGCTGCAGGATATCTGCGATGCCATCGCCGTCGATGACCGTTTTCCGCTGGTGGCAGTGCTGCAAGGCCTACCCGATCTCGCCCAACCGCCGAGGATCGTGGCGCAGGCAGGCAGTGCCGATGCATCGGAACAAACGCTGTGGTTGAACGATGAGGCCCTCACCCAGGCCATCCTCCACCAGCGGCGCCTCAATCAGGTGATCTTCCACGAGCGGCCCCATACCGGCCGCCACCCGTTGCGATCCCGCCTGCTGATCCCCTTGCCACTGCAGGAGGATCAGGCCGGTGCGCTGATCATTCACAGCGACCAGCCACGGTTGTTCAGCCAGGAGGAGGAGCAGCTCTTCATCCAGCTGACCGACTACCTCACCTATGGCCTGCAGGCGCGCCATACCCAGCAGGCTTATCTGCGCTCGCAACAGGAGAAGATCTTCCATGCCCGCCAGCTGGAGCTGGCACTGGAAGATGCGCTGGGTGCCATCGCCGCCGTGCTGGAGCAGCGCGATCCCTATACCGCTGGCCATCAGAAACATGTGGCCAAGCTGGCCCAAGCCATCGGCCGGGAGCTCAGGCTGGAAGAGAAGCGGCTGCGGGGGATCTATCTGGGCGCCATGGTGCACGATATCGGCAAGATCCAGGTACCGGCTGAAATTCTCACCAAACCGGAACGCCTCACGCCACTGGAGTTCGAGCTGGTCAAGGAGCACCCCGCCATCGGCTATCTGGTGCTCAAGGATATCGACTTCCCCTGGCCCATCGCCCGGATGATCCACCAGCACCACGAGTATCTCGATGGCTCCGGCTATCCGCTGGGACTCAAGGGGGATGAGATCCTGCTGGAGGCCCGCATCCTCACCGTCGCCGATATCGTCGAATCCATGTCCTCGGATCGCCCCTATCGCGCCGCCCTCGGCATTCCCCAAGCCAGGGAGCAGATCATCCAGATGCGCGGCCATCAGCTCGATGCGGATGTGGTGGATGCCTGTCTGCGGATCCTCGACCGGGGAGACTTTATCCCCCAACCGCTCGGCTAACCCAGCGCAACCTCCTGCATGATGCTCCGATTGATAAAGTAGCGATGGCAGAACAACAAAAAGTCCTGCAGCGGCAAGGGCCTCGAGTAGAAATAGCCCTGAATTTCATCCACCCCTATGCTCAGCACCGCCTTCAGCTCATCATTGTTTTCCACCCCTTCCGCCACCACCCGCACACCGAGTTGATGAGAGAGGCTGGTGATCGCCTCGACGAACAGGGCCTGACGGGTATCGTTGTCGATGGCCGTGATAAATGAGCGGTCGATCTTGAGCTTGTCGAAATAGAGTTCCCGCAAGTAGGAGAACGATGACCAGCCGGTACCGAAATCATCGAGGGCCACCCGCACTCCAATCTGACGCAGCGTATCGATGATCTGCTTGCTCAGCTCGATATCATCCAGAGCAATCGTTTCGGTCAGCTCGACGATCAGCTGTTGCAGGCTTAGCGGCCCCTCTCTCATGTTCTCATCCAGCTGGGCTGCCAACCCCATAGTAAACATGGAACTCGAGAGGTTGACCGAGATCTCCAGCGGTTCAATCAAGTCGCTCGGGAAAATGGCGAGATCATGTTGCAAGCGCCGGAAGATCCATAACCCGAGCGCCTCCCCCAGCCCGTTATCTTCCGCCAGCGAGATGATATCGAGGGGCGGAATAAACCCGTACTCCGGGTGATTCCAGCGGATCAGTACCTCAGCCCCCAGTCGCACCCTACCTTGACAACGGACAATGGGCTGATAGTAGAGGCTCAACTGCAAATTGCTGTGGTGCTGGATCAGCTCGCGCAACTCGGTCGACAAACGGCGGTTGCGCAGATAGTGCTGATACATGCTGCTGGAGAAAACCACGTAACGATTCAGCCGCTTGCGCTTGGCACTGTCGAGGGCGATATCGGCATACAGCAGCATCTCCTCCGACGTGTGTACCGGTCGCACGTACTGGCTGACCCCCATAAAGACCCGCACCCGGTGGGCGGGATCAGTCGCCAAGGCGAGCCCGGCAAGTTCGTTACGCAGCTGCTCCAGAAATGGAAAGCGCAAATAGGTGGGCATAACGCCGGAAATAATGATGGCAAACTCATCGCTACCGGTGCGGGCGGCAAAGATACCGTCAACCGATACGGCGCGGATCCGCTCGGCCAGTTGCGTCAGCAATGCATCCCCCACCTCGTAGCCCAGGCTGTCATTTACCTCCCTGAAATGGCCAAGATCCACCAGACAGACGGTCACGCTGCTGCGCCCCCCTTTATGTCCCGTCAGCTGCTTGAGGTGTTTGATCAGGGAGGCCCGGTTCGGCAAGCGGGTTAGCGCATCATTCCACGCAAGAAAGTGCTGGTGGCGCACTTCGCGAAACAGCATCAGCAGCATCACCACGGTCGCCAACATCAAGAAAGCCAGAATGAAGAAGTTCTGGATACGCGACGAGTTAAGTACCTCCCGCTGGGCAATAGCGGATGGACCGGTGAAATTTTTCACCATCACATCGCGGATGGCAGCCAGATCCCGAGCCAACTCCTCGGCGAAACGAGCAAGTTCTTTCGAATCTCGCTCTCCACTGATCACGGCCTGCTCATACTTCTCGAACAGGGCCATGATCTTCCCTACCGCTTGTTCAGCACCAAAGCGAGCTCGAACCTGCTTTGCCTCTTCACCGTGCAGGAAGACATCAAGGCGGTTCCAGGCAATATCAAAGCGCTTGTTCATCTCTTTCTGACTGGTCGAACCGGTGCGATAGAGAGAGAGCGCCTCATCAAAACCACGGATTTCCAGCTCCAGCTGCGCCAACGCCCAGGCGGAGAGCTGGGTATAGCGAGTCACGGCATTGAATGCACGGTCATAGTTCCAGACCGACCAGATGGCGACCCCCAAAAAGGCAGTCACCATCAGGATCAAGCTCAGAAACTTGCCGCGCAGCATCTTATTTGCTCTCAATCGCCGTCAGTTGCCACACCATCCGGCTGTGATAGAGCTCCTTGTTCAGCTCCGGGTGATCAGAGAGGGGATAGATGATCCAGAGAGGCCCTTTGTTGCGCAGGGTCAACACCTTGCCATCCTGCTTCTCGGCCAGCAATACCGCATATTTATCCCCGTCTTCCAGCGGCACCGCCGCCCAGTAGTCATTGATGGCGACCGCCTTGACCTCCTCACTCTTGAGACCATACATCTTGACCAGATCTCGCAGCAGCACGCCACGATAGGTGTGCTCCCCCTCGGTCCACGGGGTCTGGGTCTTGACCTCTGTCTGAGGCAAGGCCTCAAACTCGGCCCGGGTCAACACGACCTCCCCTTTACCATTGCAACAGCCATCCCCCTTGAGCTTGAGGAAGGGATCATCAGCCAACACCATGCCAGAAACGAGACAGCCGGATAACAGCAGCATCCTGCCAAGCCATCCACCCATGATAGACCTCCGTATCGTACTGTTTGTTTTATTGGTTTCACTCTGCCCAGCTACATAGCAACGGCAGAGTCACAATGCAAAACAATGTTGCTGCAACCAGCTCACCACATCAGGCAACCAGCATCAGGCTGTACCCGAATGCCACCAAAAGCATGGCATCCAGGCTCCGAATGTCACAACTGCATCGGAAAATATTCATGTCCCTTTGGCTCTCGACCTGGGTTATGGAACAGAAATATGACCCCCACACAGGCAAACTGACGGTGCAGTCCCTATCGCAGATACAAAAAAGGCCGCTCAATGAGCGGCCTTCTTCATAACGGGATCAGCAATCAGCTTTCGCGACGCTTGCCACCGAATTTGCGATCTTTGTTGAAGCCACCTTCACGGCGCTCCCCGCTCTTGTTGAACGGACGGTCACCCTGGGGACGGCGATCCTTGTTGAAAGGACGGTCGCCACGGAACGGACGATCACCACGGGGCGGACGGCTGCTGGTGTTGCCACCGGCCGGCACTTCGGTGTAGCGGGTGATTTGCAGCGGACGCTGGCAAACACGGGCTTTCTTGATCACTTCCAGTACATCGGCGGTCATGCCTTTCGGCAGATCGACGGTGGAGAAGTCATCAGCGATGTCGATGTTGCCGATGAAGCGGCTCTCGATGTTCGCTTCGTTGGCGATGGCGCCTACGATCTGGCCCGGCTTGACACCGTGATGGGCACCCACGTCAACGCGGTAGCGCTCCATCTCCACATCCGGGTTGTCTTTCAGCGGACGCGGTTCGAGGGACGGCATGCGACGGGCAGGACGATCGCCACGGTCACCGAAGTCACGACCGCCACGGTCGTTGAAGTCACGGCGCTCGAAGCCACCACGATCGTTGCCAGCATTCAGCAGCGGATCCGGAATGGAGTCATCCAGCAGCAGCGGTTGGTCACCCTGTACCAGCTTGGCCAGTGCGGCAGCCAGCTCCAGCGGATCGGCAGAATCCTCTTCGATCAGCTCGTTTACCAGGTTGTGGTAGATCTCGAGCTCTTCACCCATCATGGTTTCGCGGATGCGCTCTTTGAACTTGGCCAGACGATGCTGGTTGATGTCCTCGGTGCTCGGCATCTTCATCGGCTCGATGGCCTGACGGGTTGCGTGCTCGATGGCGCGCAGCATACGACGCTCGCGCGGAGCGACGAACAGGATGGCTTCGCCTTTACGACCAGCACGACCGGTACGACCGATACGGTGAACGTAAGATTCGGTGTCGTACGGAATGTCGTAGTTCACTACGTGAGTGATGCGCTCAACGTCCAGACCACGGGCGACAACGTCGGTGGCGATCAGGATATCCAGCTGGCCTTGACGCAGTTTGTCGACGGTACGCTCACGCAGTTTCTGCGGGATGTCGCCGTGCAGCGCTTCACAGGCGTGACCACGGGCGGCCAGCTTGCCAGCCAGCTCTTCGGCAGCGTTCTTGGTACGCACGAACACCAGCAGGGCTTCGTAGGATTCCACTTCCAGCAGACGGGTCATGGCGTCCAGCTTGTGCAGACCGGTTACCTGCCAGTAGCGCTGGCGAATAGTGGTAGCGGTAGCAGTCTTGGAGGCGATCTTGATCTCTTTGGGCTGCTTCAGGTGCTTCTGGGCCACGCGACGGATCTGCTCCGGCATGGTGGCAGAGAACAGGGCAACCTGACGAGTGCTCGGGCACTGCTCCATGATCCAGTCAACGTCGTCGATGAAGCCCATACGCAGCATTTCATCAGCTTCGTCCAGTACCAGTGCTTTCAGGCCGGAGAGGTCCAGGTTCTTGCGACGGATCAGGTCCATCACGCGGCCCGGAGTACCGACGACAACCTGGGCACCGCGACGCAGGGCGCGGGTCTGGGTTTCGTAGGAGGCACCACCGTAGATCGGCAGTACGTGGAAATCAGGCATGTGGTGGGCGTAGCGTTGGCACGCTTCAGCCACTTGCAGCGCCAGTTCGCGGGTAGGCGCCAGCACCAGGATCTGGGTGTTGCGGTTACCAGCTTCCAGACGAGACAACAGAGGCAAGGCAAAAGCAGCGGTCTTCCCTGTACCGGTTTGCGCCTGCCCCAGCAGATCGTGTCCCGCCATCAGGTGGGGAATTGCTGCGGCCTGGATCGGTGACGGGCGCTCATAGCCCACGTCCTGCAGCGCTTTCAATACAGGCGCGGCCAGTCCAAGCTCACTAAAAAGGGGCAGTTGTTCGGTATCAGACATAGATTCTTCCAGATTAAGGCAGGCGGCTAACACCGCGGAATAGCAAAAAGGCGGCGATTATAGCGCCACTTTGTTCTGCTGTCTTGAAAAATGTGATAAGCCTCTCAAGACGTTGGCAATTATAGAGGGATCTGACGAGTATGGCTTGCTTATTTTGCACTCATAGTGCGTTATTGCAGATCACTCCTCGCTGGAGTCCTTGCCCCGCTTGTGTTTGAGCACCGCCATGGTCAGTCGGCTGGTGCACAATAAACGCTCACGTTCGTCCCGAATTTCAATCTGCCACACCTGGGTTGTTGCTCCCAGATGGAGCGGTTGACAACGCCCGGTCACCACCCCTTCCCGTTTGGCCCGCAGATGGTTGGCATTCACCTCCAACCCCACACAGTAGCTATCTGGCCCGACCGCCATATTGGCCGCCAGCGACCCAAGCGTCTCCGCCAGCACCACTGACGCGCCGCCATGGAGCATGCCAAGAGGCTGGTGGGTGCGGTGATCCACTGGCATAGTGGCCTCCAACCAGTCTGGGCCAAAAGCGGTATAGATGATATCGAGGTGGGCCATCAGGGTGTTGCGAGAGGTGGCGTTGAGCCCCTCCAGGCTCATGGGTTTACGCCAGATGGGCGCAATATCGTGACTCATTGCGAGCAGACTCCTTATGTTAGCGATGAATGCGTACCGATATGAGTGAAACGCCCTCCATCGGCAAAATGGTTCTGTTATATGAGTTGTTGGTTACCAGGTAACGTGGTAACAACGCAGCCCCGACCCGGAGCTGCGTGTTACACAATCATGCCCTTAAGCGGGATGTCACCAGGGATAGGTAACGCCGGGCCACTCGGACCAAGGCACATCTCGCCCCGGCAAGCGGGGGTCTGGCCACTGCCACACCCTGGCGAGCCACTCGCGCAGCTGAATCTCCAGCTCCTCATCCGTGATGGGCGCCTCGGCCACCTTCCAGAAGAAGAGCTCCACCGCGACCTCAGGCAGCACCGAGGGGTAGAGATAAACCCCGCCCCAAAATTGCGGCTCCCGATCCGGGCTCCAGAGGCCATAGGCAAAGGAGCGCTTGGCCAGAAACTCCGACTGCTGCCACTCCAGATCCCCTTCGTGCTGGCTCAGGCTGAAGTTGGCCGAGGGCCAGAGATCGTTCGGGCGAAACAGCTGATGCAGCTGCTCGCGCTCGCGCAACATGGCGACAAACTCCACCACCGCCTGAGCGGGGGTGGCGGGTAACAGCAAGAAACGCGGGTGCCGATAGGCCTTCGGCACCCGAAACCGCTTGGGAAACGTCAGCATCAGAGCAGCTCCAGCAGGGCTTGCAATGGATGTTTGAGCTTTTCCCCCTCCATCCGCTTGACCTGACTGCGGCACGAATAGCCGGTCGCCAGACAGCGCGCTTTGGGTAGACGGGCTAGCGGGTCAGCCCAGCTCAACCCATAAATGCCCTTGGAGTTCTCCACCTGTTTGACGTCGTGACCATAGGTGCCCGCCATACCGCAACAACCCACAGAGACAGGCTGCAAGCTGGCCCCGAAGCGGCCAAACAGGGTGCTCCAGTCACCGTGAGTGGAGGGCTTGGCGGTCTTCTCGGTGCAGTGGGCAAACAGATACCAGGGCTCGCTCCCCTCCTCGCTCTTGGTCTTGTCGGTTCGAGCAGGCAACTGATCTACCGGCAGCGAGAGCAGCCACTCCTGCGGCAACAACACCTGAAAATCACCGCGAGCCGACCCCAGCGCCTTGGCATACTCGTCGCGATAGCAGAGCACCATGGCCGGATCCACCCCCACCATGGGAATGCCAAGCGCCGCTACCTTGTTGAGGAACTGGGCGCTGCTCGCCGCGGTGCGGGCAAAGGCACGCAGGAATCCCTTGATATGCTGGGGTTTACCGTTGGGTTTAAAGGGCAGCAAGTAGGGCTGGAAGCCGAGCTTGCTGGCGAGTTTCACCAGGTCGCGCACCACGGGGGCGTCGTAATAACTGGTGAAGGGGTCCTGCACGATCAGCACCACCTGCTTGCGCTGCTCGGCGCTCATCCGCTCCAGACCCGGCAGATCAAAATAGCGGGCGCGGTTGTCGTGCAGACTCTCGGCCAGGGTCGGCACCGAGAGCAGCGGCACATCGACCATGCCGATGCTCTTCTCGGTCGCCTTCTGGGCCCACTCTTTTTCGAGGAAGAAGTTGACCAGCTTCGGCGCCTTGGCAAGCAGCGGCGCATAGCTCTCCACCGTGCCGACGAAGTAATCCTTGGGAGCGCGCAGGTAGCGGCCGTGGTAGAGCTGCATAAAGCGGGCGCGAAAATCGGGCACATCCACCTTGATCGGGCACTGGCTGGTGCACGCCTTGCAGGCCAGACAGCCTGACATCGCTTCCATCACCTCGTGGGAGAAGTCATACTCGCCGCGCTGTTTGGCCCAGCTGTTGCGCACCTTGTCCACCAGCTGTTTGAAGCGTACGCCACCGGATTGCAGCGCCACCTCTTCCGCTAGCGGATCGAAGCCCTGCTCCGCCAGCTGACGCAACCATTCACGCATCAGACCCGCCCGCCCTTTGGGGGAGTGGCGGCGATCACGGCTGATCTTGACCGAGGGGCACATGGGGGAGTCGGTCTCGAAGGTGAAGCACAGACCGTTGCCGTTGCAATCCATGGCGCGGGTGTAGCTGGTGCGCACGGCGAGCGGGATCTGGCGGTCATACTTGCCACGCTTGGGGCCATCCACCGACACCAGCTCGGCGCCGCTACCGTAGGGGATACAGATCTTGCCCGGGTTGATGCGGTTGGCCGGGTCGAACGCCCCCTTGACCCGCTGCAGCTCTTCCCACAGCTCGCCAAAGAAGGCGGGGCTGTATTCGGAGCGAAAGCCCTTGCCGTGCTCCCCCCACATCAGGCCGCCATATTTGGCGGTGAGCGCCACCACCTGATCGGAGATACGCCGCAGCAGCACCTCCTGCTCGGGATCGCACAAATCCAGCGCCGGACGCACATGCAGCACACCGGCATCAACGTGGCCAAACATGCCGTAGTCGAGGCCGTGGGCATCCAGCAGGGCACGAAACTCCATGATGAAATCGGCCAGTGACTCTGGCGGCACGGCGGTGTCTTCAGTGAACGCCACCGGCTTCTTGCGCCCTTCGGTGTTGCCAAGCAGCCCCACCGACTTTTTGCGCATGGTGTAGATGGTTTCGATGCTCGGCAGGTGGTCACACACCTGATAGCCGATGATCCCCGCCTCGCCCTTGGCCAGCAGCGCGTCGATACGGCGGCAGAGCTCCGCCACCTTGGCCTTGTGTTCCGCCTCGTCGGTGTCGGCAAACTCGACAATGTTGAGCCCTTGCAGATCCTTGCCGGGCACATCCTGAATAAGTTCTTTCACCGAATGCCAGATGATGTCGGCGCGGGCCAGCCCGAGCACCCGGGAGTCCACCGTCTCTACCGACAGCGCCTCGGCCTCAACCATAAAGGGGGCGTTGCGCAGGGCGGAGGGGAAGCTGTCGTACTTGACGTTGACCAAGGTGCGGTAGCGCGAGATGGGGGTGATATTGAGTTTGGCTTCGGTGATAAAGCCGAGAGACCCTTCAGATCCGCACAGCACCCGACTGACATCCAGCGTGTCGGTTTCCGGTTGATAGAGGTGCTTGAGATCGTAACCGGTCAAAAAGCGGTTGAGCTTGGGGAAGGTCGCCTCGATGTCGGCTCGCCGCTCCTTGCCGATACGATAGAGGGTGCGATAGATCTCCCCTTCCCGATTCTCCAGCGCCAGCTTGTCTTCAAGACGGGAGCCATTGACCGGCTCGGTCGCCATGATATCGCCATTCTCCAGCACCGCCTTGAGACCCAGCACGTGATCCGAGGTTTTGCCGTAGACCAGCGAGCCCTGCCCCGAGGCATCTGTGTTTATCATGCCCCCTAAGGTGGCGCGGTTGGAGGTGGAGAGATCCGGCGAGAAGAAGTAGCCGTGGGGCTTGAGATAGGCGTTGAGCTGGTCTTTCACCACACCGGCCTGGGCGCGCACCCACCCCTCATCCAGATTAATTTCCATGATCTGGTTCATATAACGGGAGAGATCGACGATAATGCCGCCGCCCAATGACTGACCATTGGTGCCGGTACCGCCACCGCGAGGGAAAAAACTCAGGGAGGCGAACGCCGGCTCTGCGGCCAGCTTGAGCATTGCTGCTATGTCGTCCGCACTGCGCGGATAGAGAACCGCCTGAGGTACTACCTGATAGACGCTGTTATCCGTCGCCATCGCCAACCGGCTTGCATAAGACTTTTCGATATCACCACGAAATGCGCTGCGCTCTAGCAACTCAAGAAACTGCAGGGTTGCGGGTGACAAACTGTCCTGGTAATCGAGTCTCGGGATCATGAATCCTTGTTCCCATCCTTTGCTTGATGCCGGCACGCCGGCGACAACGACTGGCCAGCCGCCTGTCAATGGCAGTCAGGCCAGTCCGCTCACATGTGAGCGGGCAGTATATCAGCTAGAAAACCGCTTGCGCTTGGCAATATTCACCATTTGAAAGGAGGACTTTTATGGCTCACCACAGCCATGTTATCAGTACGCTGGTCACCACCGAAAAACAGGCGCTTACCCTGTCGCTGTTCGGTTGTATCACCTTTGCCATCTTCGGCATCGGCTACGGCCTGTTCGTTGGCTCCAACGCCATCATGCTCGATGGTATCTTCACCCTGTTCAGCATGGGCATGACGGGCCTCGGTCTTGTTACCGCCTATCTCGTTACCCGCCCTTCCGATGCGCGCTTCCAGTACGGCTACGCCCACTTCGAGCCCATCACCAACGTCATCAATGGCACCATTATTCTGCTGCTCTGCCTTGGCGCTCTCTATAGCGGCATCACCACCCTGCTGGATGGCGGACGGGAGATCGATCTCGGCCACGCCCTCATCTATGCCGCCGTCTCCACCTTCTTCTGCGCCATCATCTATCGCATCGAAGCCCAGGTCGCCGAGCAGGTAGACTCCGAGCTGGTGCGGGTCGACTCCAAGGAGTGGCTGGTGGATACCCTGCTCAGCGCCACCCTGCTTATCGGTTTCGTGGTCGCCATCGGCCTCGATGCCATTGGCTACGGCCAATACAACCGCTACATAGACCCGGTGCTGGTCTCGCTGCTGGCCCTCTGCGCCACCCTCATTCCCATCAAGGTGCTCGGTCGCAACCTGCGGGAAGTGTTGAAGATCGCCCCCAAGGGAGATGTGCCACGGCAAGTAGAGCAGGAGATCGAGGCGCTGCGCCAGCGCCACGGCATCGAGTGCTACAGCCACCTCGCCAAAAGCGGTCGTCGCTTCGATCTGGAATTGAACATTCTGGTGGCGCCGGGTCAGGAGTGGCCCGTCGAACGTCAGGATGCCCTGCGTCAGGAGCTCTGGTCTCGCCTTGGCGACACCCTGGGGGATGCCTGGCTGTCGGTCTGTTTCACCCGCGAAAAGCGCTGGTTGTAACGACCGCACGGGGGAGCGCGGCACGGCCGCCTCCCCTGTTGCATCACAACCCCATCACGCCCCGCTGACACTGCGCTTGCCAAATTGGCGCCAGCCGCTATCATCAGGGCTCATTTTTCACCCGAGGTTTTATTGCCCATCATGGACAATCCCCGAAGTTGCCCTTCGTCTCTCTCTGTTAAAGCCTATCTTTTTCTGCTTAATCAGCGCCTCTGAATAACACCTTTGCCTTGCTGTTACTGCGGCCATCTTGCGCCGTGATCACTCTCTGCTCTGTCTGTTTTTATTGAGGTCATACAATGGAATTGCTGCTGGATCCCCATATCTGGATCGGTCTGTTTACCCTGATCATTCTGGAAATCGTGCTGGGGATCGACAACCTGGTCTTTATCGCCATTCTGGTAAAAAAACTGCCCCCCGCCCAACGGGACAAGGCCCGCGTCATCGGCCTGTCGCTGGCCCTGCTGATGCGACTTGGGCTCTTGAGTGTCATGTCATGGCTGGTCACCCTGACCACCCCGATTTTGCACCTGTGGGATCACCCCTTCTCCGGTCGGGACCTGATCCTGATGGGCGGCGGCCTGTTCCTGCTGTTCAAGGCCACCTCCGAGCTGCACGAACGGCTGGAGGCCAAGCCTCAGGATGATGGCCCGGTCGGCGCCTACGCCAGCTTCGGCGTGGTGATCGCCCAAATTCTGGTGCTCGATGCGGTCTTCTCGCTGGACTCCATCATCACAGCCGTCGGCATGGTGGAACACCTGGGCGTGATGATGGCCGCCGTGACCATCGCCATGGTGGTGATGGTGCTCGCCTCCAAGCCGCTGACACGCTTCGTCAACGCCCACCCGACCGTGGTGGTGCTCTGTCTGAGTTTCCTGCTGATGATCGGCTTCAGCTTGGTAGCGGAAGGGTTCGGTTTCCACATTCCGAAGGGCTACCTCTACGCGGCCATCGGCTTCTCGGTGCTGATCGAGTTTTTCAACCAGCTGGCCCAGCGCAGCGCCATGCGTCACGAATCCAAACAGCCCCTGCGCGAGCGCACCACCGCCGCCATCTTCAAGCTGATGGGCAGCAAGGCCTATCAGGATCAGCCGGATGACGATCTGGATGCCCCAGCCGTAGCGCCGGTGAGCTTTGGCGAGGAGGAGCGCTATATGGTGACCGGGGTACTGTCGCTGGCCGAGCGCTCCATTCGCACCATCATGACCCCGCGCTCGGAGATGGCCTGGATTGATATCAACGACTCCAGCGACGAGATCCGCGCCCTGCTGCAGCGCGAACCCCACAGCCTGTTCCCCATCTGTGACGGGGATCTGGACGAGGTGATCGGAGTGGTCAAGGCGCGCGATCTGCTGTTTGCCTTGAACGAAGGGCAATCTTTGAGCGAACTGGCCAAGCAGAACGATCCCATCATCGTGCCGCAGACCATCAACGTGATCCGCCTGCTGGCGGAGCTGCGCAAAGCCAAGGGGAGCCTCATTCTGGTCTCCGACGAGTTTGGCGTGATCCAGGGGCTGGTCACCACCCACGATCTGCTGGAGGCCATCGTCGGCGAGCTGCCGGATGAGGACGAAACCCCGGATATCGTGCGCGATGGCGAAGGGTGGCTGATCAACGGCAGCACCAACATCCACCATGTGGAGCAGGTGCTGGAGCACGAGGGACTGGTGAGCGAGAGCGATGAATACGTGACCCTGGCGGGCATGCTGCTCTCCCACTTCGGCACTCTGCCCACCCCGGGCCAGCAGTTGCAACTGCAGCAGCTCAACTTCGAGGTGATCGAGGTGAGCGAGCGGCGCATCGAGCGGGTGAAAGTGATGCCCACCACGGCTTGAGCCTGCCACCAGCAGAATACAGAAGAGGGCCAGACGGCCCTCTTTTTTATGCTTCAACTTTATGCCTCAACACCTCCTTTCCCGGCGGTTTGTGCTGATTGCTGCATCAAGCACAATTCTCTTGTGCAATTACCCCTCTTTTTCACAACAAGATGGCGGCATAAAGTGGCCTCACTTCCACCATGAGGAACTCAAGATGAGCCACGATCACCTGTTCTGCCCGCTGCGCCTCGGCCAGCTGCACCTTGCCAACCGCATCGTCATGCCCCCCATGACCCGCTCCCGTGCCAGTCAGCCCGGTGATGTGGCCAACGCCATGATGGCCAGCTACTACGCCCAGCGCGCCGAGGCGGGCCTGATCATCAGCGAAGGCACCCAAATCGACCCCATAGGCAAGGGCTATGCCTGGACGCCGGGCATCTACAGCGCCGAGCAGGTCGCTGGCTGGAAAGGGGTGACCGATGCCGTGCATGCCAAGGGGGGCACCATCTTCGCCCAGCTCTGGCACGTGGGCCGGGTCACCCATCCCGACAACATCGGCGGCGCCCAGCCCATCTCCGCTTCAGCCCTGCCCGCAGTGGGCGTCAAGGTGTTCGTCGATAACGGCAGCGATGCGCCGGGCTTTGTCGAGACCGTCACCCCGCGCGCCATGACCCAGGCCGATATCGATGCGGTGGTGGGCCAGTTCCGCCAAGCGGCTCGCAACGCCATCAGCGCCGGTTTTGACGGCATCGAGCTGCACGCCGCCAACGGTTATCTGATCAACCAGTTCCTCGACTCCGAATCCAACGCCCGCACCGACAGTTATGGCGGATCGCTGGAAAACCGGCTGCGCTTTCTCAAAGAGGTGACCGAGGCGGTCAGTAGCGAAATCGGGGCCGAACGTGTCGGGGTGCGTCTTGCGCCGCTCACCACCCTCAACGGCACCGTGGATGCCAACCCGCAGGAAACCTATCTGGCGGCCGCCCGTCTGCTGGGCCAGCTCAACGTGGTCTACCTGCACATTGCCGAGGCGGACTGGGACGATGCCCCCCTGATGCCGGAGAACTTCAAGCAGGGTCTGCGGGATGCCTTCCCCAACACCCTGATCTACGCCGGCAAATATGATGGCAAGCGGGCACGCGCCGCCCTAGAAGCGGGCTGGGCCGACATGATTGGCTTTGGCCGCCCCTTCGTTGCCAACCCGGATCTGCCGAACCGGCTGCGCCACGGCTATCCGCTGGCCCCCCACGATCCGGCCACCCTGTTCGGCGGCGGCGAGAAGGGGCTGACCGATTACCCCGTCTATCAGGCCGATGACGCAACCGCCAGCCGCTGATTGTCGATGGCCAACCGGCTACGTAACGCAGGCCCCACAGGTTGGGGCCTGCCATATTGTTGCCCATTCGACGCAGTGGCAGTTTCTCTGTATTGCTGTTGCAATGACCTCGTTGTTCTCTCCCCTCGCTTTCACAAGGAGTCATCATGAATCACACCCAAGCCTGGTGCTGGCATGCCCCCGGTGAACCGACCCAGCTTACCCTCGCCGATCTGCCCCTGGCACCGCTCGCCCCTGACGAGGTGCTGGTGGCAAACCTGGTCATCGCCTTCAATCCGGTGGACTGGAAGCTGATCGAATATGGCCACTCCAACTGGCAGGATGGTCAGGTGCCCGGCGTCGATGGCATGGGCACTATCGTGGCCCTCGGCGCCAACGTCAGCCATCTGCGTCTCGGCGCCCGGGTCGCCTATCACACCGACCTGCGCCACCACGGCAGCTTTGCCCGCCACACTAGAGTACCGGCCCGCGCCCTGCTGCCGGTGCCCGATGCCCTGAGCGATGAGGCGGCCGCCGCCCTGCCCTGTCCCGGCCTCACCGCGTGGCAGGCGCTGGCCAAGCTGCCGCGCCTGCACGGGGAAGCGCTGCTCATCACCGGTGCTGGCAGCAGTGTCGGCCGCTTTGCGGTGCAGCTCGCCCTCCAGCAAGGAGCGCGAGTCTTTGCCAGTGCCAACCCACGCCACCATCACTGGCTCAAACAGATAGGTGTGCAGGGGGTGGCCGATTACCGGGATCCCGACTGGCTGGCCACCTTACAGGCCGCCAACGGCAACGAGCCATTCGAGGGGATCATCGATCTGGTCTCCAGCCAGCAGGCAGAGAGCCTGCTTCCCGCGCTGGGCTACTACGGTCACATGGTGACTGTGCTCGGGCGCATCCCGCACAATCCGCTACCTGCCTTTGCCCACTGCCACTCATTGCACGAGATTGCGCTGGGCGCCCAGCACGCCTTTGGCACCGACAAGCAGTGGAGTCGGCTGGTGGCCGCCGGTGTCGCCATGATGGAGCAGATGGCGAGCGGCGAGCTGACCCTGCCGCCGCTGGTGGTCGGCGACTTTGAGGCACTGCCAACCCTGCTCGAGCGCTTCAAGCGCGAAGGACAGGGCGAGAAGTTTCTGGTGCGAGTGGCTTAACGCTGACTTTCCCTGATAACCACACCGACCATTGAAACAAAAGAGGCCCGCCAGTGATGGCGGGCCTCTCTTTATATCTACTGCATGTTATCTCGACTTCATTATCGCCTGACTCAATGCAAGATCACGCCGTGAGTCGCGGCATAACTGCGGATCTCCCGGGTCAGCCTCGCCTTGTCGGCCAGAGAGAGCCAGCTCGTCTCCACCGCATTGAGCGACAAGCGGCAGAGCTGGCTCATGGTCGCGCCAAGGCCATCGGCCAGCGCCGCAAAGTTGGCATTCATATAGCCGCCAAAGTAGGCGGGGTCGTCCGAGTTGATGGTGACGCAGAGCCCCTGCTCCAGCAGCCGCAACACATTGTGCTGGGCCATATTGCCGAACACCTTGAGCCGGGTGTTGGAGAGGGGGCAGACGGTGAGCGGCAGCCGGGTATCGGCCAGATAGCGCAGCAGCTCGGGATCGTCTGCCGAGCGCACCCCGTGATCGATACGCCGCACCTGCAGCTCGTTGATCGCCTGCCAGATGTAGTCGGCAGGCCCCTCTTCACCGGCGTGGGCCACTACCGGCAGCCCCAGCTCGCGGCATTTGGCAAAGACCCGGGCAAACTTGGTCGGTGGGTTGCCCTTTTCACCCGAGTCGAGGCCGATGCCGTGAATGCGCGACAGGAAGGGCATAGCCTCTGCCAACGTCGCAAAGGCATCCTCTTCGCTGAGGTGGCGCAAAAAGCTCATGATAAGGCGCCAGCTGATGCCAAACTCCTGCTTCCCGCGCTGCAGCGCCCGCTCGATACCGCCGAGCACGGTAGCAAAGGGGATACCGCGGGCAGTGTGGGTCTGCGGGTCGAAGAAGATCTCCACATGCACCACCTTGTCGGCAGCGCAACGCTCAAGATAGGCCCAGGTGAGGTCGAAGAAATCCTGCTCGGTCACCATGTAGTGGTCAACTAAA